>CALCEK010000001.1 GCA_937900125.1 uncultured Treponema sp.
AAATATGGTTGGTGTAAGCAGGATGGTGGCTGCATTGGCGTGAAAAAAGGGGCAGAAGATTACTTTTAGATTGTAAATAAGGTCTAAAATAGCCACCCAAGTCAGTAAAAACTGTTTTAGGGGAAATATATGCATATATTTGGTTGAGTTTTTAGACGGTCTGGGGGGGGTATAATTTTTCTGCTTGGACTTTTTTGTTCAAGGGAAAAATTTTTTTTGGAGGAGTCAAATTATGAAAAAACTCTTTTTGACTTTGTGTGCAGCGGCAGCGTTGTGCATTGGTATGGCTTCTTGCTCTAACGAAGTGCAGGATGTAAATGTTGTGTCAACATCTTTCAGCTATCTTTATTCTGTGAGTGGCACTGTTAGTGGGACAACGATAAATGAAACTTACAGCTATGCATATGTTTCGGGTGGTTCGTCTGTGGGGCAATCATCAAATTTTGAAGAGTATACTATTGACTATACTCTTTACTCTGCAAAAGATGTGTCTGTAAATTCTGCTTATTTATACTTTTATAAGTTGAATGGTAAATGGTATTCTGATGATGCTTGTACAACAGATGTTTCTAGCAAGTTTACATCAGGCACTCCAGGAAGCGACAGCTTTACTTATAAAGACACAAATTTAGAATTGACTTTTACTAAAAAATAAAAAGTCCACAAAGCAAGGGGCAGGTTGCCCCTTTGCAAAAGCGATGCTCGCTTGGGCGGAGTTTTTGCTTGTTACGCTAAGAAGGCG
Organism: uncultured Treponema sp.; assembly: GCA_937900125.1. Taxonomy (GTDB): domain Bacteria; phylum Spirochaetota; class Spirochaetia; order Treponematales; family Treponemataceae; genus Treponema_D. The sequence goes on from CALCEK010000001.1 coordinate 743, forward strand.
CAGATATTTCGCGGGCAACGCCTATCGCTCAATATGACGAAAACGATAACAATAAAAACTGATTTTCCGTAGGAAAATCGAATCCGTGTGACAATATAAAGGAAAGTCACACGGATTGGGAATTGCTACGCAATTCCATTAAGCAAATAAGCCGCCCTGTTCCACCGCCCCAGCTGTCTGTTTGCCAACAGCCCATTTGTTCTGCTACCCACGCCACCTCTTTGCAAACACCCCATTTATTCTGCCAATCGCGCCCCCTGTTTGCAAACAAAACACATCTTCCGCGCCCCAGCCCCCGCTTTGCAAACAAAACACATCTTCCGCAGTCCTTGTCCCCCTCTTTGCAAACACCCCATTTGTTCCGCTAACCCCCGCCATCTTTGCAAAAGAATCTCAATTTATAAAGAATCTTTAAAAATCAGAGTTTTATAGAAAATTCCTATTGCTAAAAAAATGCGTTTTGGTGTAAGATGTTACATCACTTATTTCCGCCGATTTATCCAAATTGCAGGGCGGAATTCCTTTCGTATGAGGGGAAAAATCTTGCTAAACAGGAGGCTCTAAATTGAGTTCTGTCTTAACAAATCCAAAATCCTATTTATTTACTTCTGAATCTGTTGGCGAAGGTCATCCAGACAAACTTTGCGACCAAATCAGCGATGGAATCCTTGACGAATGTTTGCGCCAGGATAGTGAAAGTCACGTTGCAGCGGAAACTTTTGCTTGCCAAGCTCTTATTCTTGTTGGTGGCGAGGTGACAACGGAGGCCTACGTTGATGTTCAGCAGGTTGCCCGCGATGTTGCAAAAAGAATCGGCTATACAAATCCCGCGTATGGTCTTGATTATAACTCAATGGCGGTTTTGAATATGATTCATTCTCAAGCCGCCGACATAAATCAAGGGGTTGTAGGAAAAGGACTTTCTGAATTTAAGGGACAACAAGGGGCGGGCGACCAAGGAATGATGTTCGGTTTTGCTTGCAAGGAAACGCCTGAACTTATGCCAGCTCCAATTATGTATTCTCACAAATTGATGGAAAAATCCTCCGAGTTAAGAAAAAGCGGAACGATAAAATGGTTTCGCCCTGACTCAAAAGGTCAAGTAACAATTCAGTATGAAGGACACAAGCCCGTGCGAATTGACACCGTAGTTATTTCTCAACAGCATGACCCCGATATTTCTTATGAGGAGATTCGGGAAACTATTATTCGCGACTTGATAAAACCTGTTCTTGAACCGACTGGCTTGTTAGATTCAGAAACTAAATATTTTGTAAACCCAACGGGACGATTTTGTATTGGCGGTCCAGTCGGCGATTCTGGGCTAACTGGGCGCAAAATAATTGTTGACACTTACGGCGGAATGGGAAGGCACGGTGGCGGCGCATTTAGCGGAAAAGACCCCAGCAAAGTTGACCGTTCTGGAGCGTACATGGCGCGTTATATTGCAAAAAATGTAGTTGCCGCAGGTTTTGCTGAACGATGCGAAATTCAGTTGGCGTATGCGATTGGTGTTCCTTTCCCCGTGAGCATTATGGCTGAAACATTTGGAACGGCATCTGTTCCCGAAGAAAAAATTGTGGAAGCAATAAAAAAAGTGTTTGACTGCACACCCGCAGGAATCATCAAAACACTTGACCTAAAACGTCCAATTTATAGCGCAACCGCAACTTACGGTCACTTTGGTAGAAGCGAATTCTCTTGGGAAAAACTTGACAAAGTAAGCGATTTACAAAAATCCATTTAAGCCGATAAGCTAGGGTCTTGCCAAACCGCCCTAGCTTTTTTTTTAAGTTACCAAAAAGTGCGTTCTTTTTTTTTACATTTAATTTGTGTAAAATTGAATCATACAAAAAAATGTAAAAGGAGAAAGCTATGTTTTTTCAAAAAAGAACTGAAAATGAAAAAGAGCGCGAACAAAAAATCAGCGAGCTAAAAAATGCAATTTCAGAAAAAAATGTAATTGTTATCGGAGCGGGTGCGGGGCTTTCTACATCTGCGGGATTTACATATTCGGGGTTGCGTTTTAAAAAATATTTTTCTGATTTTGAAAATGTCTATGGTTTTTCCGATATGTACTCTGGCGGTTTTTATCCATACAAAACGCTTGAAGAGCAATGGGCATTTTGGTCGCGCAACATCATGGTGAATCGTTATATGAATCCCCCAAAGCCTGTTTACGATGATTTATTTTCTCTTGTAAAAGACAAAGATTATTTTGTAATTACAACAAATGTTGACCACTGTTTTCAAAAAGCGGGATTTGACAAAAAACGACTTTACTATACGCAAGGCGATTACGGACTTTTTCAATGCTCTACGCCGTGCCACCAAAAAACTTATGACAACAAAGAACAAGTGTTTGCAATGTGCGATTCGCAGGGATTTTCAGTTGACAAAAATGCGGAAGACTCAAACTTAAAAATGGAAATTCCTACAACGCTTGTTCCGCGCTGCCCGATTTGCGGAAAAGCTATGTCAATGAATTTAAGAGCTGATGATTCTTTTGTTCAAGATGACGGCTGGTACGAAGCGGAAAAGTGCTACGAAGATTTTTTGCAAACAAGAAAAATTCTTGAAAATGGAAATGTTTTGTTTTTGGAACTTGGTGTTGGCGGAAACACTCCAGGAATCATTAAGTATCCGTTTTGGAAAATGACCGCAAAAAATCCAAATGCAAAATATGCTTGTCTTAATTTTGGAGAGGCTGTTTGCCCAGAAGAAATTTCAAAAAAATCAATTTGCATAAATGCCGACATTGGTGCAATATTAGCTGAATTAAATCTTGTTTTCTCTTTTTAATGAATTGCGTTCCCAAAAAACTCCGTCTTTATAGCCTTGAATTGTTTTGTCACATTCGGCACGTTCAAGGCGTTTTTCTGCTAACAGACAATATTCTTTGTTTATTTCAAGCCCGCAATAATTTCGTTCCAACTTTTTTGCAACAACGCTCGTTGTTCCGCTTCCCAAAAATGGGTCAAACACAATGTCGCCTTTTTTAGACGAAGCAAGAATCAATTTTGCGTACAATTTTTCTGGCTTTTGCGTGGGATGCTCGGTGTTTTCGGGCATAGACCAAAATGGAACGCTAATGTCGTCCCAAAAATTTGAAGGGTAGGTGAGCCGAAATTTTCCCTCCGAGTTTTCGCTCCAGTCTTTTGGTTTTCCGTCAATTTTGTAGGGCGCAATCACTCGCCGTTTTTGCATTACTGCGTCAACGTTAAAATAATAGTCGCTCGGATTTTTTACAGCGAACCAAATGTCTTCCATTGCGTTTTTCCAGTTTGCTTTTGCGCCGCGACCTTTTTCTCTTTGCCATGTAATTCGATTCAAAATTGTCAATTCTTTTTGGAGCGCGTCTTGCAATGCGGAAGTGCATTTCCAATCGCCACACAAATATAGCGACCCGTTTTGTTTTAACTTTTTGCAAACAAGCGGAAGCCAAGAGTCAAGATATTCTTTGTATTTTTCTTGCGAGCGCGAATTGAATTTTAGGCCGTTAAAATTTCGTGTCAAATTATAGGGCGGGTCAATTATGATAAGGTCTGCAAAATTGTCTGGCACAAATTGGAGCAATTGAATTGAGTCTCCGTTTAGCGTTTTATTTAAAATGTCCGCGCCGTTTTTTAAATTGTCGAGCGTTAAAATTTTTTTTTCTAAATGCGATTTTTCTTCATCTAAAATTGTGATAGTGCGATTGTTTTTTGCGGGATTTTTTTTGTTTAACATTTTGCTTTCCCTAAATCATGCTGAAGTTTTTTTATACAGCGAATAAAACCAGGAATCAAAAATAAATCTGCTAAGAGCCATGCAAAAGGAGACGCTAAACCTGCGCTTACAAAACCAAAACGTGGCACTACAAAAATTCCGATTATTGTTCGCGCAATCATTTCAAAGATTCCAGAAAAAATTGAAAATCGGCTAAAGCCCATTCCTTGAATCATAAAACGCACAACGTTTACAACGGCAAGAAGCATATAGCACGAACTGTTTTCTAACAAATACAATTTTGCGTTTTGTACAATTTCTGTTTGCGAAGAATCGACGAAGAGCAAAATAAAATATTGTCCTGCAACAAAAAAGAGCAAAAAGCAAAAAAGCGAATAGACCGCCGAAAGAATTAGCGCGTCCCGCACTCCGCGACCTAAGCGGTCAATTTTTGCCGCGCCCGTATTTTGTCCGCCGTAAGTTGCCATTGTAGTTCCAAGAGAATCAAAAACTGCGCAAAAAAATTGGCTTACTTTTCCCGCTGCCGTAACGGAGGCGACTGCAGAAGAACCTAATTGGTTTACGGCACTTTGCAAAATGACGCTTCCGATTGCGGTGATTGAATATTGTAAGCCCATTGGAATTCCTGCCGCGCACAAAGATGCCCAACTTGAAGAATTGAATTTTTTTTCTTGAAAGGAACAATGTAATTCGGGAAAACTTTTTGTCATATATAGAACACAAGAAATTCCCGCAATTCCTTGTGAGATGATTGTTGCGGCTGCCGCCCCTCGAATCCCAAATTTAAAAATCAGAATAAAAACAAAATCAAGAATGATGTTTAAGACTGCGGAAAGAACCAAAAAGTAAACTGGCGTTTTGCTGTCTCCGAGCGAACGGATTATCCCTGCGCTCATATTGTAAAGGTAGATGAGCGGGATTCCCAAAAAAATGATTCTTATGTAGGAGTCGGCTTGGTCAACGATGTCGGGCGGTGTTTGCATTGTCAACAAAAGCGGCTTACAAAAAATCACTGTGAGCGTTGTGATTAAGACGGCAAAAATTGCGCATAAATAAATGCTGTTTGAAACATAAACGCGCATTCGGGAAAAATCTTTTGCGCCAAATCGTTGTGCAATAGGAATCGCAAAGCCCCCGCACATTCCAGAAACAAATCCGATGATTAAAAAGTTTACGCTGCCCGTTGAACCTACCGCCGCAAGAGAAGTTACCCCAAGAAATTTTCCAACAATGATTGTGTCGGCAACGTTGTAAAATTGCTGAAAAAGGTAGCCTAAAAGCACTGGAATTGAAAAGCCTAAAATTAAAGAAAATGGTCGTCCGTTTGTTAAATCTTTCGTCATAAAAGCCTCTTTGTTAGCGCGAAGATTCTATTTTTACACCTGTTTGCGATTCTATTACAGTGTCGGGGTAACCGAATTTTTTTGCTTGGACATATTCTTCTTGTGTTAAAATTGAATCGCCCGATTTTACAGAGGCAAAGTGATTTTCTATTTCTGAAAGATTTTTTAGTTTTGCCAAAAACCACAAATCAATTTTTGTAATCTCGTGAATTTCTTCGAGTGACAAAATGTTTCGTTTTATCGCTTGAAAAATTGCAAAAATTCTTTGGTCGCTACATTCATTTACTCTCTCTTTAATTTGCTCATCGCTTTCTTTTTCAAAGGCTGGTAAGTTTAAGCTAGACACTCCAATTTCTGCTCCGCGAACGGCTTTCATAATCGCTTCTTCAAAACTGTGCCCAATCGCCATAACTTCGCCCGTTGCTTTCATTTGTGTGCCGAGTTCTCGTTTTGCATACACAAATTTGTCAAAGGGAAATTTTGGCATTTTTACGACAACATAATCAAGGACTGGTTCAAAGCACGCGGCAGTTTTTTTCGTAACAAAATTTGGAATCTCGTCAAGGTTGTAGCCTAGCGCGATAAGCGTTGCAACTTTTGCAATCGGGTAGCCAGTCGCTTTTGAAGCTAAAGCGGAAGAACGCGAAACTCTAGGATTTACTTCGATTACGGCATATTCAAAACTGTCGGGCTTTAATGCAAATTGGCAGTTGCAACCGCCTTCCATCCCAAGCGAAGTGATTATGTTTAGCGCGGAAGAACGAAGCATTTGGTATTCTTTGTCGCTCAAAGTTACGGCAGGGGCGATAACGATTGAGTCCCCCGTGTGAACGCCAACTGGGTCAAAGTTTTCCATAGAACACACGGTGAGTACGTTTCCAGATTTGTCGCGCATAACTTCAAACTCAATTTCTTTCCAACCGCTAATACATTTTTCAACTAAAATTTGATGAATGGGGGAGCGGTGAAGTCCGTTGTGAGCGATTTCGTCAAACTCAGAATCAGAATGTGCAATTCCGCCACCCGTGCCACCGAGTGTAAAAGCAGGACGAACAATTGCGGGATAGCCAATTTCATTTTTTACAAAAGCCAAAGCAGCTTCGTAATTTGTTACAACTTTGCTAGGAACGCACGGCTCGCCAATAGATTGCATTGTGTCTTTAAAAAGTTGTCTGTCTTCTGCCTTGTCAATTGTTTCGGGGCTTGCGCCTAAAAGCGTAACATTATTGTCTTTTAAAAATCCAGATTTTGCAAGCTCCATGCAAAGCGTTAAGCCCGTTTGTCCGCCGAGCGAAGACAAAATCGAATCAGGTTTTTCTTTTTTGATGATTCTCTGAATCGTTTCTGGAATGAGTGGCTCAATGTAAATGTGGTCAGCCATTGCGTGGTCGGTCATAAGAGTTGCGGGGTTGGAATTTACCAAAACAACTTCTAAGCCCTGTTCTTTTAGAGCTTTGCAAGCTTGACTTCCTGCATAATCAAATTCGGCAGCTTGCCCAATAACGATTGGACCTGAACCGATGACCATTATTTTGTGAATGTTTTTGTTTAAGGGCATTTTTATTTTTCTCCGTTTTGTGAAAAAAAGTTTTGGGGATTGATTCGATTAAAATTTTTTGTAAAGCCTTTAAAATAATTGTGGTCTTGAATCAATTTAACAAAATCGTCAAACAAAAAACTTGTGTCTAGTGGTCCCGCGCAAGCTTCTGGATGAAACTGCACACTGAACGCAGGATGCTCGGTGTACACCAAACCTTCATTCGTGCCGTCATTTGTATTTACAAAACTTTCAACTGCATTTGGCGGAAGCGAATCATTTTTTACCGCGTAGCCGTGATTTTGACTTGAAATATAAATGCGTCCCGTTTGCAAATTTTTTACTGGCTGATTTGCCCCTCGATGTCCGTATTTTAATTTTTGAGTTTTAGCTCCATTTGCAAGAGCCAACATTTGATGTCCTAAACAAATGCCAAAAATAGGAATGTTTTCTTCTAACACCTTTTTAATTTGCAAAATAATTTCTGCATTATCCAAAGGGTCGCCTGGACCATTGCTCAACAAAACGCCGTCTGCGTTGAGCGATTTTATTTTTTCCGCAGTAGTGTTTGCGGGAACGAGCGTTACATTAAGAGAGCGTTTTAAAAGTTCACGCTGAATATTTTTTTTTGCGCCAAAATCCCAAAGCACTACGTTAAGAGCGTTTTTGTTTTGCGCTTCCATTTTTTTGTTTTGCGTTAAGTGGCTTACGTTTTCCACCGCATTTTTGATTTTGTAATTTTTAATTTGTCGGAGCAACGTTTGTTTTTCTTCAGAATCATCTGGAGCAAAAAGAGCCTTTTTTGCGCGGAGGGCATTTTCGTCCTCGCCCGAAATAATCATCGCATTCATAACGCCCGATTCCCGCAAAATTTTTGTGAGTGCGCGAGTGTCAATGTCGCATAGGGAAATTATGTTTTGCATTTTTAAAAAAGAATCAAGGTCGCCTTCCGAACGGAAATTTGACGGAGTTTTACAACACGATTGCACAATGTAACCGCGCACATAACAAGAGTCGCTTTCAAAATCGCTTGGAATAATTCCGTAATTTCCTATCAATGGAAAAGTTTGGGTAACAATTTGCCCGTAATAGCTAGGGTCGGTGAGCGTTTCTATGTAACCATTCATTCCAGTTGTAAAAACAGCCTCGCCAACAGTTATGCCGTGCGCACCAAGCGGGTGTCCTTTAAACACCGTTCCATCTTCCAATAGTAAAAATGCTTGTGAATTGTCGTTCATATTAAAAACGAGTTTAGCGAATTCCTTTTGAAATGTATAGCGAAAATTAAATGGAATCTCTAAAAAATGTGAGAATCTTTTTTGCGGGAAGAAAATTTTTAAACAAAATCACTTGACATTTTTTTTGGTAATCGCTAGGATACAAACATACATCAAGGGCGATGTGTTTTCTTAAAAAGGGAAGCACATCGCTTTTTTTGTTTAAAACAAATTCGTGCAAAGGCGCACTACAGGCAAGGTTGGGCAAATAGCCCGCGTTGTTTGTGGTGCGCTTTTTTTTTGGAGGGCTTATGGAAGTTTCTGCGATGACGATGGACACGCTTTGGCTTTTGCTTGGGGCGGCACTTGTGTATTTTATGCAAGCGGGATTTGCAATGGTTGAAACTGGAATGACACGCGCAAAAAATGCGGGAAATATCGTAATGAAAAATATGATGGACTTTGCGTGTGGCACACCTGTTTTTTTGCTTTTGGGATACGGACTAATGTTCGGTGGTAAAAATGGATTTATTGGCGGGTTTCACCCATTTGCGCTTGGAATGGAAATTGAAAACGGCATGGTTGACACTGTTCCGCTCTGGGCGCACGTTGCGTTTAACACGATGTTTTGTGCAACTGCGGCAACCATTGTTTCGGGGTCGATGGCGGAGCGCACAAAGTTTAAGTCGTACCTCATTTATTCCATTTTTATTAGCGCGGTAATTTATCCGATTGAAGCGCATTGGTCGTGGGGTTCAGGGTGGCTTTCTAGTTTGAGCATTTTGGATTGGAATGAGGGATTCCACGATTACGCGGGAAGTTGCGTTGTACACATGACGGGCGGTGTTTGCGCATTAGTTGGAGCTTCACTTTTGGGACCGAGAATCGGAAAGTACGATTCAGAAGGAAAGCCACGTGCCATTTTGGGACACTCAATTACACTTGCGGCTTTAGGCGTGTTTATTTTGTGGTTCGGTTGGTTTGGTTTTAATCCCGCGTCAAGCTACGGCTTACACACAGCGGAGCAGGCTTTTGACGTTGCGAATGTTTTTATGACAACAAATCTTGCCGCAGCCGTTGCAACAGTTGTTACGATGATTTTTACATGGATTCGTTACGGAAAGCCCGATGTTTCAATGACGCTAAACGGTTCACTTGCGGGGCTTGTCGCAATTACGGCGGGGTGTTCGGTGGTTGACCCGTGGGCATCTTGCATCATTGGGGCGGTGAGTGGAATCCTAGTTGTTTTGAGCGTGGAGTTTTTCGACAAAATTTTAAAAATCGATGACCCCGCTGGTGCGATTTCGGTTCACGGCGTAAACGGCTTGTGGGGAACGCTTGCCGTTGGACTTTTTGCGCGAGATGGCGGACTTTTTACAACGGGACACATCGGCAGATTTTTGGTGCAACTTATTGGAAGTCTTTGCACAATTGCATTTGTCGCTTTGAGTGCGTTCATTTTGTTTTGGGTGATTAAAAAGACGGTGGGCTTGCGCGTTACACCAGCTGAAGAAATTGGCGGACTTGATTTACCAGAACACGGACTTTCTTCGGGCTATGCTGATTTTATGCCGCACTACACACCAGAGGAAATTTCAGAAGCGCAAGGTCTTGGCTTAAAAGTGCCAGAACGAGAGGCAATCCCCGTAGAAATAAAAGTTCCACTCAAAGCGGAAAGCGCACAAAGTGGGGGAGCGATTAGCGCGGCAGTTTTGCATAAAGTGGTGATTATCACGCGGCAAAATAAATTTGACCCGCTCAAAAATGCACTAAACGCAATCGGCATAACTGGAATGACGGTTATCAACGTTATGGGGTGTGGAATGCAAAAAGGCAAAAGCGAGTTTTATCGTGGCGCACCCGTAACAATGAACTTGCTTCCAAAAATCAAGGTGGAAATTGTGGTGGCAAAAGTTCCCGTTGAAAGCGTGATTCAAGCGGCAAAAAAAGCCCTTTACACAGGACACATCGGAGACGGAAAAATCTTTGTGTACCCCGTAGAAAACGTTGTAAAAGTGCGCACTGGCGAAGAAGGCTATGACGCACTTCAAGACGAAGAGTAATGCAACAGCTGCGCCCTTACTCTTGAATTTCTTGCCAGTTGATTTTGCGGTTTTTAAAATAGAATTCTTTGTCGTGTTCGCTGATTTTTCGCATTACACGGCAAGGATTTCCTACTGCAACCACGCTCGATGGAATGTCTTTTGTTACAATGCTCCCTGCGCCAATTACAGAATTATCTCCAATGGAAACACCAGGCAAAATAATCGCGCCAGCACCAATCCAACAGCATCTTCCAATATGGACAGGCATATTGTATTGATATAATTTTTCTCGCAATTCTGGAAGAATGGGGTGTCCTGCGGTGGCAATCGTTACATTTGGGCCGAACATTGTATAATCGCCCACGTAAATGTGAGTGTCGTCTACGCAAGTAAGATGATAATTTGCGTAAACCATTTTTCCAAAATGACAGTTGTGTCCGCCAAAGTTAGAATAAAATGGAGCTTCAATGTAAACGCCTTCGCCGCAATCGCCTAGCATTTTTTTTAGCAATTCCGCCCTTTTTTTTGATTCGGAAGGTTTTGTTTGATTGTACTCGCAAAGCAAATCCT
>CALCEK010000002.1 GCA_937900125.1 uncultured Treponema sp.
TTGCCGAGCCAAATTATGATGATGAAAAATCAACTTTCACAAATCGAGAAAAATCCCGCGATGTTCGAGCGAATGCTTTCTGGTGGGGGGTATGTCTGCGCGGGCTTTGGTGGCGACTTAAATGGCATACATATTCCCGAAACACTTTTGCAGGGTCGCCTTCCGCCTGGAACTTCGCCCGCCCAGGCTCTTGAGCAAGTAAAATCGATTATGAGGGAAGCAATTGCGCAGGCAGAAAAGGCAAATCGAACAAAAATCGAGCAAAAATAGCCACTTATAGACTGTCTAGGTCATTCTGAACACCGTAGGTGTGAAGAATCTCGGTTCGCCACGCAAACACTAGATGTTTCGCTGGCAACGCGCGGCAAAGCCTATTGCTCAACATGACTATAAACTAAAAATTTCAAGTTAATTTACTATCTAGGAGATTTATGAACCGATTTTGGTCTTTTGATGTCAAAAAAAATTCTTTTTCTCCGACGGAATCCGAGCCTCTTTCCACTTTCCCGACGATTATAAATTTTGAGCAAAAAACGGTTTTTTGCCGCGTACATCATCGCTGGGAAAAAATCGTCGCATTTGCGCAGAACACAATCAAAACAGAATGTGGAAAATTGTTCACATCGCCTTTTTTGCGCGACAAGTCCGTGTTCAACTACGGATATGATGTGGTGCGGCGCGGGGAAGTTTATTATATCCGAGTCCAATCCCAGGAAGTCGCCACGAACAAAAGGAGACTGCTCGACTCATCTTTTGAATTAAATCTCGATAAAAAACGACTATTCAAAAATGGTATGCCAGTCTTTAATAAAGAAGATATTTCAGGAATTTTGTGCAAAGAAATCACGGCAAATTTAATCGCCGAAATGGGCGAGGAATACAAAAATCGCTACGGAATAAAACCGACCGTATCTTCTTCGCTTTCGGGTTTTCCGCTCGTTTTGGGCTATTTGCTCAGTCCGTTCAATGTGAATTTTTACAGAATATCTAGTCACTGGGGCTTAAATCCTTACGATTCTGGATTTACGGAACTTTCTTCGTCCGACACGCCGAACGCCGAGAACGAGATGTTTTCGAGTCTTGGAATCAAAGCGAACAAAACCGTCAGAAAATTATATCAAGAATATCCGGAGGGAATTGTCGCCTATGCCGCGATGAAAGACTTGGGATTTTCCGATGTAAATCTTCTGAAAAAAAGCGCGCGCAAAGATTTTTATAAGTTTTTCAAGGAACTTTTGATTTCTTTCGCTGGCGGAGATGTCGCGTACCCTGTGCGAGAATCGCTTCATCTTTTCGTTCAGAATATGATGGAAATCGCCGACCAAAAAACAGTTTGGAATTCAATCGAGCGAACGGTAAAATATTTTTGCAAAAACAACCGAAATTTTTTGGGATACGGAAATTCTGGCATCGTTCAGGACGCGCTGAATATGTACCCGCTCGCCGCCGAACATCTTACCGAGCGAGAAAAGCGAGAAATTATGCGCGAAGGAATCAACGACTACACCCACGATTTTCTTTTGCGCCGAAACAGGGAACTTCACAATATCGTCAATGCTCCTGGCGAAATCCATGAGCGAAACGAAATTTTTCCGCTTGAACAGAAATTTCTTGACTTGGAATACAAGACAGGAGAGGCATTCCGCCTTGACAAACGAACTGGCAAAAGAATTGAAATTCCCGACAGAGAAAGATGGTGCTTTTATGTGGCAAAAGATTCGTTCACGCTAAAAACAATCGGAAGCGAGATGAGTAACTGCGTTGGCTGGGGCTACAAAAATGCTTGCAGAAACAGAAAAGCGACAATCGTCTACGCGCTCTACAAAGATTCATACAAAATTTGCATCGAAGTAACGCCGTATTTCACGATTCGTCAGGCTTTCGGCCCGCACAACTCCCAGCTTTCAGGCGCGGCCTTTGACGCATACAGCGAGTGGTGCAAGGAAAAACACATTTTAAGACAAAATGTCTTCAGCAGACTGTGTGCCCCGTAAAAAAATTTTGCACGCCCCGTTTTCAACTTACAATGCGGAAAACAATGCCGTGTACTGCGTTGCATCGCTTTTTTTGCACACGCACCAAAATGTCACGTCCGCCTCGCTGTCGGCAATTGGCACGGCAACCTTATTTTTGGGGCCTGCCGATTTTCGCCCAGACACATCCGTGATGAACGAAGGCAATTCGGCAGTTTTCACAATTTCTCGTAAAGTAGAAAGTTCGCCTTGCTCCAAAAAAATTGCGTTCGGGATTTTTTCTTTGACGAGTGAATACCACGACCCAATTTTACTGTAAATCAAAATATGCTCGCCAGAAAGTTCATTCAAATGGAGCGAAGTGCGTTTTGCGAGTTTGTGCGATTTTGGAAGTAACACCGAAAGTTTTTCGCGCAAGAACAATTTGTTAAAATAACTTTCTTCATCAAGCGGATGTGGCAGGACGATGATGCCGTAAGAGCCGTTTTCAAGCCCCTGCACAAGCACGTCTTCTCTTTCCTGCAAATCCGAAGAAATGGTCATTCCCATGTACAGTTGCGACAAAATAGGAGTTAGCTCCCAGATGGGCGCGGGCGCGATTGAACCATAGCTGAACGTGCGCCGCTTGCGGTCAGCTTCTTTTACGGCACGAATAAAATCATCGTGTGCGGAAAGCACTTTTTGTGCGTGGTACGCGGCAATCTCTCCTAGTTCATTCAGTGCAATGCGGTTTTTAGAGCGCTCAAACAACACAACGCCCAGTTCGCCTTCCAATTTTTGCATACTGCGACTGAGTGCGGGCTGCGAAATGTGCAGTTCTTCCGCCACGCGCGAAAGCGTCTTGTATTCAGCAAGAGCCGCCAACTGCTCAATGATATAGGTTTCTACCATACAAACATTGTAGCACAAGAGCAGAAAAATAGTCAGTACGTGAAAAATATAGATTAGCGTGTCAGTTAGAAGCTGTCTAATATGTCATTCTGCACCCGCACAATGTGTGAAGAATCAGAGAAATGGGGAATACCGCATCGATATTCAGGACAATCTAGTTTTTAGTCAGATGAAAAGTTTAAACGCGCGTTTCCAAACTTGGAGAAGAAATAAAAACGGAAAAAAAGCAGACAATGATGATTTTTGTTTAAAGTATGCTATAATCAATATTCACAGGAGCATTTTTATGAAAAAATCTATCAATGTCATTATTTTGATTATCAGTGCATTTATTCTTGTCGCTTGTGCAACAGCGAATGGAACTGCGCTTGTTACAGGAACGCAGCGTACCGCGACTAATCCTGAAAGTGTTGTTATATATACGGAAGCACCCGAAAATTATGAGGTTATCGGCATTGTAACGGCATCTAGTGATTCTGGCTGGACAGAGCAAGAATCTTTGGACTATGCAATGGCAGAACTCAAAAAACAGGCAGCAAAAATCGGTGCAAATGCTGTGCTTTTAGAAAGCGTAGGCACTTCAAGCAGTGGGGGTGTTATTAGTTATGGCATATATATCCCCATTACCGCGCAAAATGTTTCTGGGAAAGCCATTTTTGTGTTTGACAAACAATGACCAAGCGTTACGGAACAAAGTAAAGTAATGGAATTATCAGACGAAGCTCCGAAAAGCCCCACCGCCAGGCTACCATACAAACATTGTAGCACGAGAGCAGAAAAATAGTCAGTACGCGAAAAATAATGTTTACCCCTTTAGTGTCAAAGTTTTTGTCGCACCCGCGCCACTTTGCAAAACGCGCTAATCCTTCCGCAAAGTTCCAAGCCCCTTTGCAAAACGTGCTAATTCTTCCGCAAAACCCCGCGCATCTTTGCAAACTGTGCCAATTCTTCCGCAAAGCCACCCGCGCCACTTTGCAAAACGCACTAATTCTTCCGCAAAACCCCGCGCGTCTTTGCAAACGTCGCGTCTGCAACCTCCGCCAGCGTGTTTTTTGCAAAAGGCAAATGGGGCGGCGACCGTGAAAATGGGGATTTTGTTTTTTTACAAAAGTGAAGCTTTTTGTTTTTAAAGTGCGGTGTTTTTAAAGCTGGGCGACGCCCAACCCAATTTTCCCCATAAAAAAAAGCCCCGCAGTCCGCGCAAACTTACTTTTTCTTTGACACTCGACAAAAATGCTGATTTGTTTTACAGTTGTACTATGAATTTTTCATTGCAAAACGTCTATTCTTTAATAATAATTTGCGCTATAGTTGTACAATTTGCGTGTTATGGATTACTTATGCTCCAGCGGCCTTCTGGGGAGCAACGTTCTGTTTCTAGCATAAATGCCGCGTTAATCTTATTTTCTATCGGATACATTTGCTCATACCAAGCTCAATCGGAAGATTTATTACTTTTTGGATTAAAAATTGAATATTTAGCGTGTGTCGCCCTTTATTTGCTGTTTTTTGCAATGCTAGAAAAAGTTTTTAATTTTCATTACCCCGTTTTTGTGCGGATTTTTGTAACAGCCTGGTTTTTGTTTATTTTGGTGCTTGCCCTTTCTATAGACAAAAATGGCGAGTTTGCTTTTCAGCATTGGTTTTATAAAGATTTTTCTGTTCAAAATACGAAAAATGGAAAAAGCTACCTTACATTTGTTGACGGCTGGGGCAGAATCGCCTATACAATAACAATTTGCGCATTTTGCGTATTTTCGGTTTTTGCATTTTTGAAAAAAGTGTTTGTCGTTCCCAAAAAGGCGCGTCCAATAATTACACGGATTTTTGCAAATTCCTTTGTGCCACAAATTGTCATAATTGTTTATTCGTTTTATGAAGCTCCTACGGATTTTAATTTTCCGATTGTGCCGATTTTGGTGATGATTGGAACAATAATTTCGACAGTTTCCGTTTTTAAAAGTGAGTTTGCTACGCTTTATGACCTTGTTCTTGACGAGCTTGAAGAAGCTATTGACGACCCGATTTTTATTTCCGATGAAAACCTGTTTTTGCGAGCCGCCAACAATCGTGCCATTGAAATTTACCAAGATGCCGAAAAAGCCGAATGGATGAAAAACACCGTGCGTGTTCCGCAAGAGTTTATTCCACTTTTGCAAAGTAAAGCTCCCCCAGAATTTGGCGAAGAAATTCGCACTCTAAAATTTGACAAAAGAATCTTTATTCCAGAAATCCGCAGAATCGCAAAAGAAGGAAGGCTTTTTGGTTTTATAATCATTTTAAATGACATAACCGAACAGCAAGAAACTCTCACTCGCCTTGAAATCAA
This sequence comes from uncultured Treponema sp., assembly GCA_937900125.1. GTDB lineage: Bacteria > Spirochaetota > Spirochaetia > Treponematales > Treponemataceae > Treponema_D. The sequence continues at coordinate 5,194 of CALCEK010000002.1, forward strand.
AAATCGCCATCTCCAAATGGAAAATCAGGTCATAAAAGACAAACTTGTAACGTTTAGAGAAAAATTGGTTTCTGGCGCGATACAATTTATTTCCGAAAGAAATCCTCCTATGGGCGACCACATGCGCAGAACAAGCAATTACACCTTTATCATTGCAAAAGAATTGCAAAAAATGGGTGCGTATTCCACAATTTTAACCGACGGCTATATTGAAACGCTTTGCCAAGTTGCCCCTTTGCACGATGTAGGAAAAATATTTTTGCCCCAGGATTTATACGAAAAAGCGTCGCTTAACCAGCAGGAAGTTCAGTTGAGCAGGTCGCACGTGGAACTTGGCGCAAAATTAGTTGACCGAATGATTGTAAACAACCCAAAAGATTCTTACTACAGTATGGCTCGCGATATTACGCTTTATCACCACGAATGGTGGAATGGCACAGGCTACCAAAAAGGTCTAAAAGGCGATGTGATTCCACTATGCGCACGTATTGTATCTGTTGCAGACGTTTTTGACACTTTGACTTCGCGAGTCGGTTCAGTTGAAAATTACAAGTTTGACGACGCGATTGATGTCATAAAATCCTACAGCGGAAGTCAATTTGACCCACTTGTTGTAGAAGCATTTATTCACGCCAAAGAACGCTTGCGCGATATTTACAATCAAAGTTTTATCGTCAATTAACCTTTGCACTTTTGCGCGTCATTCTGAGGGTGTCCCCGAAGAATCCGTGTACTCTTTTTACAAAAAATAGATTCTTCACATTCGTTCAGAATGACCCCCTGTTAGCAAAAATTGGCGATTCTGTTTTTTTTTGTATAACAAAAAATTATATCTTCTTACTTGACATCTTACCCTTGCGGGTATAAGGTATATGTAATCTGTACAATACAGGGGTAAAGTGTATGAATGAAGAAATGTCAGAGAATCAAAATGAAATTCAAGAGACTTCCGAAGAAAATCAAAGACAGACAAAGTTTCGGAGCGAAGAAGAATTTAAAAGTTTGATGAATCGCCTAAACAGAATCGAAGGGCAAGTTAAGGGCATTAAGGGTATGTTAGAAAAAAATGTCTATTGCCCAGATATTTTAATCCAAGTGTCGGCGGTAAATGCGGCACTCAATTCGTTTAACAAAGAAATGATTGGAAATCACATAAAAACTTGTGTTTCCCAACACGTTCGCGACGGCGATGACAGCGTAATTGACGAATTGGTCGAAACGCTTAAACATTTAATGCGCTAATTTGCAAAATTATGGAACAATATTCTGTAAGCGGAATGACATGCGCCGCTTGTTCTGCGCGAGTTGAGCAAGCCGTTTCAAAAGTAGCGGGAGTTTCGAGTTGCTCTGTAAGTTTACTTACAAATTCAATGGGTGTAGAAGGAAACGCTTCTCCCGCTCAAGTGATTCGGGCAGTTGAAAAAGCAGGCTACGGCGCAAAACAATTAGGAAATCAAAAAACAGATTCAGATTCATTTAAGGAATCGGAAGAACTATTGCGCGACACAGAAAGCCCTATTTTGCTAAAGCGGCTTATTTTTTCTGTTGCCTTTTTGTTAGCGCTGATGTATTTGAGCATGGGACACATGACGAAAATTTGGTCACTTCCTATTGCACTTTCCGAAAATCACGTTGCAATGGGTCTGATTGAAATGATTCTTAGTGCCATAATTTTGCTTATAAATAAGAAATTTTTTGTTAGCGGCACAAAAGCTCTTTTGCACGGCTCGCCGAATATGGACACTCTTGTTGCGCTAGGAGCGGGCGTTTCTTTTGTTTACAGTGTGGCTGTTCTTTTTGCGATGACCGATTCCGTCATTCATTCCCCGCAAAATGTAATGCACCTTATGGAAAATTTTTACTTTGAAGGTGCTGCAATGATTGTAACGCTCATCACAGTGGGAAAATTGCTTGAATCGCGGGCAAAAGGAAAAACAACCAGTGCTTTAAAAGGACTTTTAAAACTCGTTCCAAAAACCGCCCGCATTTTGCAAGACGGAAAAGAAGTTGAACTTCCCATTTCAAAAGTCAAAGAGGGCGATATTTTTATTGTCCGACCAGGCGAAAATATCCCCGTTGACGGAATCGTTTTAAGCGGAAATTCTGCCGTAAACGAAAGCGCACTTACGGGAGAAAGCATTCCCATTGACAAAGCAGAAGGGGACGCAATTAGCGCAGCAACTATAAATCAAAGCGGAGCGTTAAAATGCAAAGCAACTCGTGTCGGCAAAGACACCACACTTTCGCAAATCATACAATTAGTCAACGAGGCTTCTGCCACAAAAGCTCCAATCGCCAAAATTGCCGACAAAGTGAGCGGAATTTTTGTGCCAACAGTCATTTGTATAGCGGTTTTAACTTTTGTCATTTGGCTTCTTTTGGGAAAAGAATTTAATTTTGCTCTTTCGCGCGGAATTGCGGTTTTGGTTGTAAGTTGCCCTTGCGCATTAGGACTTGCAACTCCTGTGGCAATTATGGTTGGAAACGGAATGGGGGCAAAAAACGGAATCCTCTTTAAAAATTCCGCAAGCCTAGAAAATGCGGGACGAGTAAACATTGTGGCTTTGGACAAAACGGGAACGCTCACAAAAGGTTTTCCATTTGTAACTGATATTGTTCCCGCATTTGGCGTTCAGGAACAAACGCTTGTGGAATTTTCCGCCTCCCTTGAATCATTGAGTGAACATCCGCTTGCAAAAGCGGTTATAGCTTACGCAAAAGAAAAAAATGTCGATATAAAACCTGTAAATAACTTTAAAGCGTTACCAGGGAACGGACTTTCTTGCGATTTTGACAAAAAATCTCTTTTGGGAGGAAGCCTTAAATTTATAGAAGAAAATTGCGCAGTTCCAAAAGAATTAAAAGAATCCGCAGAAAAATTGAGCGAACAAGGAAAAACACCGCTTTTGTTTAGCGCGGACGGCAAAGTTTTGGGAATAATTGCGGTCGCCGATGTTTTAAAAGACGATAGCAAAAAAGCCGTCAGTGAACTGCACAATTTGGGGCTAGAAGTTGTAATGCTCACTGGGGACAACGAAAAAACCGCAAACGCTGTAGGAAAATCCGTTGGTGTTGACAAAATAATTGCGGGCGTTCTTCCAAATCAAAAAGAGGCAGAAATTCGGACTTTGCAGGCAAAAGGAATTGTTGCAATGGTGGGCGATGGCATAAATGACGCAGTTGCCTTAACTAGAGCGGATCTTGGAATTGCAATTGGTTCTGGGTCTGACATTGCCATTGATGCGGCGGACATTGTGATTGTAAAAAATCGACTTTTGGACGTTGCTTCTTGTATTCGCTTGGGGCGGGCAACATTGCGCAATATCCGACAAAATCTTTTTTGGGCATTTTTTTACAACATTGCTCTAATTCCGATTGCGGCGGGAGCGTATTATGCGCATTTTGGACTTACAATGAATCCTATGTTGGGAGCGGCGGCAATGAGTCTTTCTAGCTTTTGCGTTGTGACAAATGCGTTGCGATTGAATTTTGTAAATATCCACAAAAGTGGAAAATATAACAAGCGGAGGAAATCTATGGAAAACAACAATTTTATTGAAAAAAGCTTAAAAGTTGAAGGAATGATGTGCGAACATTGCGAACAGCACGTAAAAGAAGCCCTTGAATCCCTAAAAGGCGTAGAATCCGCAAACGCGAATCACACAACTGGAGAAGTAAAACTGCAACTTTCTAAAGACGTAAAAAATGGCGATTTTGAAAAAGCAATAAAAAAAGCCGGCTACAAATTAGTCGGCTAAGAAACGTTGTGTAGCACAGTAGCCAGTCATTCTGAGGGGCAACGCCTATACAACGCCCCGAAGGATCCGTAGATATTTCGCGGACAATGCTCGCTCAATATGACAAATCGAGGCAACGCCTATAGCAACGCCCCTAAAAGCGAAAAAAACACCCGCTTACTTGACTGGTTTTTCTACGGGATTTCCAAATTTGTCTTGCAAACCATCTTCTGTTATGTAGTAAGTTTGAATTGGAGGAAATCCATTAAACTCTACACTTGCATAGGTTGCCGTATACGCCCCCGTTGTAAGCCAATAGAGTTTATCGCCACTTTTTAGGTCAACGGGCAATTTGTATTTTTCATTTTCGTACATAATATCGGCACTATCACAAGTAGGACCTGCAATAATCACTTCGCCCTCGCGCCCACCATCTTTGTCCGTAACAACGGGATATTTTATCGATTCATCGAGTGTTTCTATAAGCCCATTGAATTTTCCAGCATCAAGGTAAACCCAACGCTGAAGTGCGGTGTTATTTTTGCGCGAAACAAGCACAACTTCCGAAGTAAGAATTCCGCTATTTCCTACCAAAGAACGACCAGGTTCCAAAATGATTCTCGGAATGTCATCGCCAAAGTCATCTTGCAGGTAGCGGGTAATTTCTGAAGCGTAAACTTTTAGGTCATTTGTTGGCTGAATGTAGCTCGCAGGGAATCCGCCTCCCATATTTATCATTGAAAGGTGGATATTTTCCTCGTCTTCAAGCGATTCAAACAAATACTTTGTTTTTGCAATAGCGTCATTCCAAGTGCCAATATCGCGTTGTTGACTTCCTGGATGAAAACTGATTCCATAGGGCATAAGTCCAGCTTCCCGCGCCATTACCAAAAGGTCATAAGCCATATCGGGATGACACCCAAATTTGCGAGAAAGCGGCCAGTCTGCACTCGAAGAATTTTCAAGTAAAATTCTAACAAAAATCTTAGAACCAGGAGCGTTTTTTGCTATATTTTTAAGGTCTTCTTTTGAATCTGTTGCAAAAAGTCGAACTCCTTTTTCGTAAAAATACGCAACATCGGAAGCCTTTTTTATTGTATTACCGTAAGATAACCTATCCGCAGAAATTCCTAATCCTAAAACTTCGTCTAATTCGTAGCGCGAAGCAATATCAAAATTTGAACCAAGCGAGTCGAGCAATTTTATTATGGGAACACCTGGATTTGCTTTTACTGCATAATAGATGTTTGCATAAGGAAAAGAATCCTTTAATTGTAAAAAATGCTTTTTTATGGAACGCAAATTTACAAAAATGTTTGGGGTTGGGAAACCTTCAGAAACTTCCCTAAAACGATTCCAATCGCTTTCTGATACATAGTCATCACGGACAAACATACAGCAAAATCCTGCCTTAAAAAAATATTAGACCTATTCACTTAGATTTTGAACGAGTCTATTGGGCATCTAAAAATTAGGAATTGCCACAATGCAAAAGATAATAACACAAACGCCCCCCCGTTTCTACATTTTATGCAAATTTTTTTGAAAAAATTTTGTAGCAAAATAACACAAATTTGTGCGTCATTCTATTATGTTGTGTCCTTTGAGCTGATTCTAAAAATTGCCTATGCGTTGGAAATCACGCCCACTAACTTGTTTGTGCGTCCTCGCCCCAGGCGAATGTTGCCCAGCGGTCGTTCATGCTAGGTAGAAGTGTGGCAAACAATTTTGCACGGAACGAATATTTTTTCATCTCCTCGTTAAAGCTATGTTCCTCCACAAGGCGGATTTTATCGCACAAATCGGCAATTTCTTGCGCGGTTTTCGTGCCACTTTTGAACACTGCGTTGGTGTGTCGCACAGTGTCGTGGTGTTTCTGCTGCTTGACCATTAGCGGATTGTTCTGCTCCGCAATGAGGATTCCGCACGGGAATGCGTCCGTAATGACGGAAAGCAGTTTGCGGATTTGCTCGAGTGTCAGGTACATAAAAAGTCCTTCGGCAAGCAGAATGGGAAAGTGTCCCTTTGGAACTGCCACCGTCCATTCAGGCGAAAGGGCATCTGCAGCAATCATCGTAACGCGCTCACGCTCGGAAAACGCTTTTTTTCGCACGGCGATTGAGTCTGGCAGGTCAACATCGAACCACAGAATTTTGCCGTTATCAATGCGGGAAAATCGGTTGTCAAAGCCACAGCCAAGGTTCACCACGGTGGCATCGGGGTATTTTTTAAGGAGAGCCGTCAGTTGGCGGTCGAGCATGATGGTATGCGCAATAACCCCTTCGTGCGAAAGGAATTTGTCGTAGGGCGCGGTGTCAATCCCGAGCGCATCGATAATTTCAACCGCCTTTTCATCGCGTATCCGCGCATTTTCTCGCTTCGTTTCGTTCGCCTTTATCGCCAGCGGAATGAGTGCCGTCGTCTGCACATCGCCTAATTGTAGATCCATAGCACCCCTCCTTGTTAGCCATAGCTAACATAGTTATAGCAAATTGCACTTTCCTTATCAAGACAATTACTCGGTCGAGCAATCGCTCCCGCTGAACTGTTTATCGGGGAGCGTGAATGTGGCGGCGGGCGTGAAAAGGTTCTAGCGATTTTTGCAAATTTAAGGTGGCGAACTTTTTAGTACAAAATGTGGTGTTTAACAAAATCGCCCGCCGCCCTACCCAACTTTAAAAATCCTCCCCACACGCTGTCACCCTTCCTCCAGCAGCCAGTCCGCGATGTTCTTATGCACAATGCCGTCGCGCGAAAAATCGATTCTGTCTAGTGTTAGCAAGAGTTTCGGAAAATTGTCCTTCACCGCGTAAAAAGGCTTTAGCTCACGCTCCAAAACGCTCTCATCGAGCGCACTCTGGCACACCTGCACATACATCGTCTGGGAATGCGAGGCGGAGGCATTCACGGCGACAAAATCAATCTCCATGCCGTCTCCGCCCGAGCCGAACACGCCCGTCGTCACATCAAAACCGCGCCGAATCAATTCAAGGTACACGAGATTTTCAAGCAGATGCCCGAAATTCGAATTCGTTTTCCCCAAAAGCTTGGAGCGGAGCGATGAGTCAACGCAGTAATACTTGCCGTTCGTCCGAAGCCGCTCCTTCCCGCGCAGATTGTAGCGTTCGCACTGATACAAAATAAAGGCGTTGCACATGAGCGTAAGGTAATTGTCCACCGCATCCACGGAAACAGAATGTCCCTGACTTTTGAGCGTGTGTGCGATTGAATTCGCCGAAACGGGGCTTCCGATGTTCTCGAAAACGAATTTGGCGACTTTCATAAAAGCACCATCGTTGCGTATTTTTCCGCGAAGAATGATGTCGCGGGCAAAAATAGAATCGAACAGGCCAGAAATTATCGTGTCATGCAGATAGATGTCGTCAACGAGAGCGGGCGCGGGAAAAGAGCCGCCCTGTATGTATTCGTTCAGAAAATTTTCGGGCGATTTTTTGACTTCCGAGCGGTCATAACGCTTGAAATCCAAAAATTCCGAGAAAGAAAGCGGCATCATTTTTATCTCGACATACCGCCCTGAAAGATATGTCAGATGCTCACCCGAAAACAAGCGGGAATTTGAGCCAGTCACAAAGATGTCGCAGTCGTAGCTTGTCCGGAAACTGTTCACTTTTCTTGCCCACTCGTCAACTTCCTGCACCTCGTCAATAAGCAGATAGCAATGCTTTTGAGGGAGAATATGTTCTTTGACATATCGACTCAGCGCATCACCAGAGCGAAGAGCGTTAAATTCTTCCTTTTCAAAATTGATTTCGATGATTTCCTCAGCCGAAGTGCCGTTTTCAAGCAGATGATTTTTTAGCACCGAAAGCATTGATGACTTTCCGCACCGCCTGACCCCAGAGAGAATTTTCACAAAATCAGAATTGAGTGTGCGGAGCATTTTTTCAAGATAAAGATTCCGCTTTATGTCTTTTTCTACTCGCATATCAGAATAATAACCCGAAAACTTTTTAAAATCAACATTTTTCGGTTTTATAACCCAAAAATTTTATTTTTTTATCTAATATTCGCTTGCTAAAAGTAAAAATCTCAAGAAATCTTGGTGGAACGGAGTGGTTCTTAGCGGACATGGCTTGCCGTTTCCGTAAACCGTCCGTCGCGTCCGATGAACTGTTTATCGGAAAGCGTGAATGTGGCGGCGGGCGTGAAAAGGTTCTAGCGACTTTTGCAAATTTAAGTTGGCGAACTTTTTGCCTACAAAATGTGGTGTTTAACAAAATCGCCCGCCGTCCTACCCAACCTTAAAAAATCGCCAACAGCCCCCACGCCCACATTTCAGCGGTTGCCCCAAAATTTGCTTTTTTCCAAATTTGCATTTATACTAAAAATAAACATTGTAAACGTAAGGAGTTTATTGTGGCAGATTATTTTGGGAAGGATGTTTTTAAATTGGGATTTGGCTTAATGCGCCTGCCTAAAAATGCAGACGGCAGCATTGACATTCAGCAGACAAGCGAAATGGTTGATTTGTTCATAAAAGCGGGCGGAACTTACTTTGACACCGCGTATGTATACGATAGCGGAGAGTCAGAAAAGGCAACAAAAAAAGCACTCGTTGACCGTTATCCGCGTTCTGCCTTTACGCTTTGCACAAAACTGATGGCAAGTCAAAATGAAAAAGTTTCAAAGGAAGAATTTACAACAAGCCTTGAACGAACTGGCGCGGGATATTTTGACTATTATCTTTTGCACGCTCTAGGTCGCAACAATTACAAAAAATACGAAGAATATCATTTGTGGGATTTTGTAAAAGAGCAAAAGGCAAAGGGTCTTATCAAACATTATGGATTTTCTTTTCATGCCGACCCCGATTTATTGGAAGAACTTTTAAACTCTCACCCCGATGTTGATTTTATACAATTACAAATAAATTATGCCGATTGGGATAATCCAGAAATTGCCAGCCGTGCCTGTTACGAAATTGCTCGAAAGCATAATGTTTCTATTACAGTAATGGAACCTGTAAAAGGCGGTGCGCTTGCAAATCCAAGCCCAAAGGTTCAGAAAATTTTTAAGGAGGCAAACCCTAGTGCGTCTTTTGCATCTTGGGCAATCCGCTACGCCGCTTCGCTAGATGGAATAATTTCTGTTCTTTCTGGAATGAGCAATCTTGCGCAAATAAAAGACAATCTTTCTTATATGCAAAATTTTCAGCCGTTAAGCGATTCCGAAAAAGAAGTTATAAAAAAAGCGCAAATCGCATTGGCGGAAGAAGAATCCATTCCGTGTACAGCGTGTCATTATTGTACCGATGGTTGCCCTACGACCATTCCGATTCCCGAAATTTTTATGGTAAAAAATGACGCACTTCGAAACAAAACGCAAGACGGCGGAAAACAAAAATATGTCATTGCAACACAAGGCAAAGGCAAGGCCTCAGATTGCGTGGAATGTGGTCAGTGCGAAAATGCTTGCCCGCAACATTTACCGATAATTAAGCTTTTAAAAAATTGCCAAAAACTCGAAGCGTAAAAATTTTGGATTTTTTTAAGGTGATTCACGGTTAGCGTTTTTTGCAAAGTGAAAAAAAAATTGCCCGCCCGTTTTTTAAACACCACATTTTTTTTGCGAGTTCCAATTTTTTTGCAAACAAAAAATGCACGGGCGGGCTTTGCAAAAGAAACGCGGGGAACTCTATTTAGTCGGTGATTTTTGCGGGTTTTCTTGTAAGCAAAATGCGCAAATTTAACTTCACGTATGCGCAAATTTCGCGGGCATAGCAATTTGGAATTTTAATCGGGTCAGTTTTTGAGCCAAGCCCCACAATTTTTGTAAAGCCCATTCTGTGAGCAAGGCGTTGCGCCCTAGCAAGATGAAAAAACGTTGTTACTAACAAAACATCGCTTTGCAAAATCTGTTGCTTTGAACAATTCTTGTTTTCAGAAAGAAGTGCGCAACTGAATTGCAAATTTTGAATCGTATCCAAGGCTTTGTCTTCCACAAGAATTCTATTTTCGGAAATTGATTTTTGTACAAGATAGTTTTTCATTGCAGGAGCTTCGGGCGGAAGTTTTTTTAAAGTTCCCCCTGTTACCACAACAATCGAATCGGGATTTTCCAAAAGATATTTTGCGGCAACATCGCATCTCATTTTTACAACTTTTGTAAGTTCCCCGTCCTTTTTTATTCCACCGCCCAACAAAATCACAATGTCCGCCTTTGGATTTTCCGAAATTGCTGGTTTTAAAATGAACGCTAGATTCACAAAAGAAATCAAAACTCCAATCGCAATCAAAGTCAAAACAATTTTCCGTTGCACTAAAGAAAGCGCGAACAAAAAACTCTTCCCATGATTTTTACGGTACGTTCCCAAAAAAATTAAAATCGCGCCAAGCAAAAGCCACGCATTGCTAAAAGAAAAAATAATTCCAAGCAGCGTTGCAAAATCCAAAATCTGCAAAACAATGCAATACAAAATTGAAATTCCACCCAACACAAATTCTATTGTAGAAATTATTTTTGATTTTTGTAAATCCATAAACACTATTCTAACCAATTTTTATTTTGCCTGCAACGCCTACGGAAGCGCAAAATTGCTACTTTACAAAATTACAGATTTTCTTGTATTATAAAACAATGTTTTATTTTATTGTAAACAAACACGGTGGAAGCGGAAAGGCAATTCGCACTTGGCAAAAAGTGCAAAAACTTCTTGCCGAACAAAATATTCAATACAAGGCGTTCGACACCGAGTACAAAGGACACGGCGCAGTTTTGGCCGCAAACATTTCTTCGCTGCAAGAAGCTGACAAAAAAATTGTTGTCGTAGGTGGCGATGGTTCTATCAACGAAGTTTTAAATGGAATTGCCGATTTTGATTCGGTGCAATTTGCTGTAATTCCAACGGGGAGCGGAAACGATTTTGCGCGAGGAATGGGAATCCCAAAAAATACACGCAAGGCATTTTTTCAAATTGTAAAATCAAAAGCCGAGCGAAAAATTGATTTGGGGCGCGTAACAACTCCCGACTTTCCGCAAGGAAAATTTTTTGGAATCAGTTCTGGAATTGGAATGGACGCGATTGTTTGTAAACGCGCACTCACTTCAAAACTCAAAACTTTTTTAAACAAAATCCATCTTGGAAATTTGATTTACATTCTTTTGACCGTTCACACCCTGTTCAGCATGGAAACAATCAACGCACAGCTAACGCTCACCGACTTTGACGGAACAAAACGAGAGTTGCATTTTGGACGTTTAATTTTTTTGGCTTGCATGAATTGTTTTGCGGAAGGCGGTGGCGTTCCGATGTGTCCTGACGCAAAAGTTGACGACGGACTTTTTTCTACATGCGTTGCCGACTCGATTCCAAAATGGAAAACATTTTTGGATTTGCCATTTTTAGTTAGCGCGAAACATGCAAAGCTAAAAGGATTTTCGCTTTCTACGTGCAAAGAACTTGACATAAAAACGGACAAAGCAGTTGTTTTGCACACCGACGGCGAATACGTTGGTGATGTTTCTACAATTCACTTTGAATGTTTAAAAGGAAAATTGCGTTTAATACAATAGCCCGTTCGTTTTTCCTACGCGCAAAGACTTTGCGGATGTTTCGTTGGCAATGCCTATGACTCATAACATGATGGGGAGGGGCGAGTTTCCCCTCTACAAAATGTCTAGTTGGTTCAAAAGGCGGCGGTAACAATCGTCAACATTTGTGTCAACATTTGGGCGGAAAAAGTCTTGCACAAAAGCGATGGAAAGTCTGGCATTTGCCCCAGAAAGATTGTATGCGTCTACGCTTTGCGAAACGCGCGACATTTGTTCTGCACAAACTGACTTGTCACCATTAACTTGTAAAATGCAAAATCGCGCACTGTTCATTCGGTAAATTTTTGCGTCTATAAAAACCGATTTTAAAATTCGTGCAAAATCCCTAATCGCACTATCGCCGACTCCTATTCCCTGCGTTTGAACAATTTCTGCCATATTGTCTAATTCAACAACGAGCATCAAAAATTTTTGTTCCGAATATTGCCATAAATTTGAACCTGCCAAACACCCCGTTACATAATCTTTTCGTGCCATTTCGTGTACTAATTCCACGCGAGCTTTTGTGAGCGAAGTTTCGTGAAAACTTGTTAGCACAGAAAAAGTGAATGTGAGCGTAAAAAATGTCAATCCGATTCTCGTAAAGAAAAATACATCCGTGGAATGTCCGCCTGGAAGTGCCAACAATAAATCCAAAATCATACTAGCACAAGCGATTGACATCATTATGTCGTCAATGTCCTTAAAACCTTTCATTGAGACAACGTCTTTCATTTCGACAAAAAACATATAGCCCAAAACAAACAAAATGTAAACCATCACATAAAAGCGAATGAACAAAAATGGAATCGCCGTAACAAAAGAACCAAGTGAAACGAGCAAAAAATTTACAACGGAAATATTTGAAATTACGCGGCTGATTTTTTCTGTTCTCAGAATGAGTTTTCGGTCGTTCATGTAAAACATAAAAAGAATCGGGTAAAGCGTTAAAATTTCTGTTGAGATAAAATATTCAAGGAAAGAATTTTTAAATAACAAAAAGCCCACATTCGATTCAAAAAAAAGGCTAAATCCAAAAAGTAAAAGGCTAAATCCCAAAAATAAAAATCGTTTGTTTGGAATATGAAGAATCAAAAAAATCACAAAAGTATAAATGCAAATGGCAGCGTTGAGCAAAATAATCAAAATCGGAATCCACTGGTACGCGCTTGAAAAAACATATCGAAAAAGCATATCATCCTTATGACCTACAAAAAAATCTGGAACTTTTGCTCTTTTAAATCTGTGGTAAAATTGGAAAAACTCAAAGTTTGCCGAAAAGTACGAAGGGACTAATTGCACGATAATAGAAAATGCGTCGTCGGGTTCGGGGAGTCGAACAAAATGGGTGGCGTTTCCACTTTCGGAACCTGCAAATTGTAAACCAGACGTAGCGTAGTCGTAAATTAAAGATTCGCCTAAAGAGGTTTTGCAGTACACCCGCACCGATTGGTTGTGAGTTATAAAAAATAGCGCGACATTTTTTGCATTTTCGCCCAAACTATTTTGGAATTCTTGAGCGTAAAACGTTCTTTGTACCGCAATGCTTCCATCTATCGAAGAAGTTCTATCAGGTTCAAGTTCCCAACCAGAATCCAACTTTATCCAATCAAAATTACCAATTGATTTATTTTTCCATAAAGTTGAGCGGACGGAAAAAACGCATACTGTAAAAAAAATAGCCACCAAAAATGCAGCCTCAATTCCCCTTTTTACTTTGTTCATATATTTATGAGTATATCATAAAACTTCTAATCTAGGAAGTAAAATTGTACAATTTGCGCGTCATTCCGAGCGTAGTCGAAGTACGCAAAACTTTGCGTGTCGGCACGTCATTCCGAGCAACGCGAAGAATCTGTACTATCTTTTCGCAAAGAAGTGGCTCTTGGGGGACGGACTTTTTGTTTTGGGGTGCAAAGAATTTACAGATATTTCGGGCTTTCGTCCTCAATATGACGGAAACTCCGCTGACCCGATGCAAAATGCAACAAGCGGTTTTAACGCGAATGTCGCCAACTTTTGCGGAAAAATGAGTGAATTATTTTTGAAGCGGAAGATGAAATTGCAACTCCCAAGGCAATTGCCATAGCAGCGGTAAAAGTATCGTAAGCGGTGCTAAGTGCAAGAGAAAGTTCTTTTTGAAGCGCAGAACGCATTAGCACAAAAAATCCACCGCCAGGGACAAGTGGCAAAAGACTTGGAATTAAAAAAACAGTTGCGGGATTATGCAAAAAAACTGCGCACAATTCACTTAGGGCAGAAGCGGCAATCGCGCCAGCTAAATATGCAGCGGCGGCATTTCCTGTTTTAAAAAAAACAAATTTGTAAACGCCCCAACTAATTGCTCCTAATCCCCCGCAAACTAAAATCTCCCTAAATTTTGCATTCATATAGCAGGCGCAACAAGCGGTCGCCCCAAAACTCCAAAGGCAAGCGGTAAAAAGTTCAAGCGCAGTCATTTTTTGTCCTACAGAAAAAATCCCAAAATTACTAAAGCCGCAACAGCTCCAACCGAAAGTCCCAGCGCAATCATACAAGCATCGAGCAACCTCGCACCCCCGCTAACAAAATCTCCGCTAATTATGTCGCGAATCCCATTCACAAGCGCAAGTCCAGGAACCACCTGCATAATCGTTCCCATCAAAATAATCGATGAGTGAAGTGTTTCGTCAAATTCCGCACAAATGTTGGCGGCTGCAGCAAGAAACAGCCCGCTTATGAGCGAAAGCATAAAACTATTTTGCCCAACTTGAGTTTTTTCAAGGATGATGAGCAAAAATCGGAGCAAAGCACCTAGGCAAAACGAAAAAAACGCATCTTGAACAGTTCCAGAAAACATCAGCGTAAAAAAAAGCGAACTTAATCCCGCCGCAAACACCACAATTCCATTTGAATAAGACGGAGATTTTTCAATTCGGTGGAGGAGATTTTCTACCATTTGAGCGTCTGCATTTTTTTGTTTAAGCCAAAGCCTGCGAGAAAGCGCGTTTATTTGTGCCAATCGATTCAAATGGATTCCGCGATGAAAAATTCTCCGCATAAAAGAATGGTGTTTTCCGTTTTCATCTATATAGCTAAACAAAATTACGGTTGGCGTTACAAACGCGCTCGGACTTTTTGCACCCAATGCAGAAGCAACGTGAACAATCGTGTCTTCGGCGCGGTAAGTTTCGCCTCCATTTTCAAGAACAAGTTTTCCCGCACCGACAACAATCTCCTGCATATCGTCAGCTTTAATTTCGCCCATTTACGCCACTGTCTCCTCGTTGGATAAAAGTGAAAGAATTGCCTCTCTGTCAACGGCTTTAATTTTTTGGCGGAGTTCATTGTAGCGTTTTTCATAAATGAGTGGCATTTTAAACGATTCGAGTTCGGAAATAATTAAATCGGCACTATCAAAATCAAAAGCTTCAACACATTCTTTAATTGATTCTAAAGCCGATTGAAATTTGCCCTCTTCTAACACGGGCTTTTCTTTTTCAGATTCTGAATGTAACGCACTTTTTAAGTTTTCTGAATAACTTCTGTAAAGCGTTAAAAGAGGTGGTGTAAGAGCGGAAATTTTTTCTTTATCAAGGGCGTTTCCCGCTTCTTCAAGAATTCGCGCTTGTTCAGAAAGTTCATCGGCACCAATTAAGCGGGCAGAACTTTTTAGTGCATGAACCAACACGGTGTAATTTTTAAAATCCCCTGCGGTAAAATATTCTTCTATCAATTTTGATTTTTCTGGAATCGCCTCGGCAAAATCTTTTATGGCTTCCGCAAAAACTTCAGAATCGCCACAATTTTTTATCGCCTTTTTTAAATCGATTCCCTTTAAATGCGCAAAAAATTCAGGCTGCTGTTCTTGCGTCAAAATTTGATTTTCAGGCTTTTCTAAAACTGTTTCCTTTTGAACTAAATCTTTTGGCAAATAGCGCAAAATCAGTTTTTCAAGCTTAACACTGTCCACGGGCTTAGAAAGATAATCGTTAAAACCTTCGTGCAAATACACTTCTCTAGCTCCAGAAATTGCATTTGCCGTAAGAGCCACGCACGGAACTCCTTTGTTTAAATTTTCCGCTGACTGTTGCATAACGTGGAGCGTTTCAATTCCGTCCATTCCAGGCATTCGGTGGTCAATGAACAAAATGTCGTATTTGTTTTGCACAACAAGTTTTAACGCTTCCGCGCCACTAGATGCCGTGTCAACTTGAATTTGCGTAAGTTTTAAAAGTCCCTTTATAACCGTAAGATTTAACTTTGTGTCGTCCACAACCAAAATTTTTGCATTTGGCGCGTGAAAACTTTCGCGGTATTTTTCTGCACTAGCAAGCGACTTTTTGTACATTTCGGAAAAATCGCCCATCGGGTCCCAACTTAAAACTTTTTGTTTTACCGCAAAAGAAAAAGTTGAACCTTTGCCATATTCACTTTGCACAGAAATCGCGCTTCCCATTAGGTTTAAAAGCTGTTGCACAATTGTCATTCCAAGCCCCGTTCCCTCAATGGTGCGGTTTCGCTCTTCGTCAACCCGCTGAAATGGTTTGTACAATTTTTCAATGTCTTCTTTTTTAATTCCGATTCCTGTGTCCTGAACAGAAATTAAAAGATTCACATTTTCTTCGTCGAGTTTTTCAAAATTGATTGTGAGCAAAACCGAGCCTTTTTCTGTGTATTTTACGGCATTTGTAAGAATGTTCAAAATCACTTGTTTTAGGCGGATTTCATCTCCGTACAATTTATGCGGAACATTTTTATCGGTGTTGACAAAAAAATTCAAATGTTTATCTTTTGCCCTTACGCTTGTCATATTTACAAGGTCGTTGATTGCCGAACTTAATTCGTATTCAACTGGAATGATTTCCATTTTTCCCGCTTCAATTTTAGAAAAATCGAGAATGTCATTTATGATTGACAAAAGTTGTTTGCCTGCATTTTTTATGTCTATCGCATAGCCCTCGATTGTTTCGTCGGAACTTTCGCGAATAATCATTTCATCCAACCCTAACACCGCATTTATCGGCGTTCGAATTTCGTGACTCATATTTGACAAAAAGCTGGACTTTGCCTTGCTTTCTGCGCGAGCGAGTGCCAAATCCGCTTCCAACTGTTTTTCGCGCTCAAGCCGCACAATGTAGCCGTCAACCTGCTGAACAGTTTGCACAAGGCTTTCATACAATTCCTGAATTTCGTCGTGACTGCGAACATTTACATGGTCGCGCAAACAAGAAATGCACATATAGCGTTCATCCCCTGTTGTGTCCGCAACCTGCCCAAAGTTTTTCATATATTCTGCCATGTTAGAAATTGGAATTGCAATGTAAAATTGGAAAATGTAATTTGCAATTATCGCAATCGGAATCACAACGTTCATCATCAAAATAATAAGTTTTGCGTCAAAAGCAAGAATCGAATTTACATCGAATATGGAATGAAAAACGAGTGTTACACTTGGACTTAAAGCAATAATTTTTTTGCCCGTATTTAAAATCAGCATATTTGCAATAAGGGCTGCGGCAATGCACAATATACAAGCAATTACTACGATTGCCCAAGTTATTTTTGAGCTGATTTTTGATTGTGGCTTGCCGAATTTTTGCTTTTCCAATTCTTTTGCAAAATCAGTGTAAAAAAATGCAATGGGAAAATTTACTTTTACGGAATCTGGGGTAAAATTTAAAAATGAGTAGGGCAACAAAATTGTTGGCAAAAAATAAGGAATCGCCAAAAGGTAAAAAGTTTTTGCATAGCTTCCTTTTATGTGAATAAAACCGTTTCCTTCTATTAAATTTTGAATGAACATCCAAACAATGCCAAATAGCACAATAAAAATAATGTAAGCAAAAATGCTTTTTTTTACGGAAGCAAACCATTTGTTTTTTGCCATAAAATATGAAACAATCGCACCTAACAAATACACAAATGCCGTATATGCTACGTCTGCGTATAGTAAACTTTTAAAAATAAAGAGGAGCAAAAATAATACTGTTGAATAAAGATAGCCACAAGTTGAAGAAACAAAAATAATCAGCGTAAGATTGAAAATAGGGAGCGGAAAATTATTTGGGTGATGAAAGCCGTATAGTGTTTGCAAAGTAACCAAAATGGTACAAATTCCGCATAAAATCATGGGATAAGCAAATTTCTTTTTTGTGTCATAAAAATTTCCATAAAGTCCCATAAATCCTCCTGATAAAAATGCTCCATTTATTCTAATATAAAACAGAAAAATCGGATTGGCAACAAAAAGAAAAGCCGCTGTTTACAAAAAACAACGGCTTAAAATCGGGCAACCGGAATTCGAATCCGGGACCTCATGCCCCCCAGACATGCACGCTAACCAACTGCGCTATTGCCCGAAAATCATCTTACTTTACTAAGTTTTTGCATTTTAGTCAAGATAGTAAAACTCCCCAAAAAAGCTGCCCGTTTCCCTAATTTATTGCGCTGTATTCTGAGTTTCTTACGCTTTCGCACCAAGTTGTGCTTGTCTCTTCTCCAGGAACTTCTAACGCAAGGTGAGAAAACCAGCTGTCTTTTGCCGCACCATGCCAGTGTTTTACGCCAGAGGGAATGTTTACAATGCTCCCAGGTAGAAGTTCCACTGCGGATTTTCCTTCTTCCTGATACCAGCCACGTCCGCCCACACAAATGAGCATTTGTCCGCCGCCAGATTTTGCGTTGTGAATGTGCCAAAAGTTGCGACAGCCAGGCTCAAAAGTTACGTTAAAGAGCGGAACTTGCGCGGTAGAAAGTGGCGCAAGGTAACTTTGCCCCGTAAAATATTTTCCGTATGGATTCGGCTCTCCAATCGGAAAGAAAATTGTGCGCCTGGTAGCGATCTTTTTCGGTGAGCGGAGACGTTTCTTGTGGCGCATCGTTCCACACTTCCTTTGCCAGACGGAACACCGCCCAGCCCTTCGGCCAGCCAGTGTACATGGTGGCGTGTGTGATGATTGCCGCGATTTCTTCTTTTGTAACACCGTTGTTTTTTGCATTCTGCAGATGGTACTGTAAGGAAGTATCCGTAATCCCCGATGCCATCAGCGATACCACGGTAATAATGCATTTCATCTTTACAGAGATTGCCTCCTCATTCCATACCTCACCGAACAGCACATCATCATTCAAATGTGCAAACATCGGCGCAAATCCACCTAACTGCTCCCTTCCTGCTGTCTGTACGATTTTTTCACTCATCTTGACCTGCCCCTCTTTCTGTTTATTTTCTGCCTCCTATTGACATATATCCCCACTGCCGGCAGCCTTTTCCGTAAGTGGGCATACTTTTTCTTTCCGATGCACAGGACATCTCCTTTAGCCGTCGATTTCTTCTGCCCACCTCTTTAACTCATCTTCTGTGACACCTGCCGCAAAGCGTTTGCCGGAAAGCACCTTTGTCCCATTTCCGACAATCACCTGCATACGCTCCGCCGTCTGTCCAATCCCGCTGCTGCCGGAAGTACAAAACGGCACGATGGTTTTGCCGCTAAAATCATAGGCTTCTAAAAAAGTATCAATCACGGACGGCTCTCTGTACCACCATACCGGAAAGCCTGAATCTGTCAAGTATAGGACAAAAAAATTTTATTTTTCCAAAATCGGCAGAAACACCTCACTTCTGAATACTCCCGCATAGCCCTCTCCGTTTGCTCCCTCAAAGGAGAGCACATATTCTCCTCCGTTTTTCTCAACCGTTTCACGCACATTGATGATACCGTATCCGTGATTGTCCCTGTCACTTTTCGTTGTGGATACATTTCCGTCTGCAATCTCCACTCTCTCTGCAGTTTTATTCTCACAGGTGATCATAATAAAATGATCATTTTTCCGAAATGATAAAGAAATCTTTCTCTGCGCCTCCGGAAGCTCAAGAGAAGCCTCTATCGC
>CALCEK010000003.1 GCA_937900125.1 uncultured Treponema sp.
AATTGCCTGAATGACTATAGGTGCAAGGGGGATTCCATGGAAAGCACGGAAGGAATTACGACGGCGCAAATCGCCGCAAAGACAGGAATATCGCGGAAATATGTGGTTACATACCTTGCGCGCGCGAAGATAAAGCCCATCGGCACTGCCTCTGGCGGCATAGGCAGACCCGCGAATGTATACGCAACGGGCGATGTAGAGCGGTGGCTGCACAGCAGGGCGCGGGGACGGGGAAGCCCTGCAAAGGAGGATTACAGCTGGCGCGTGTGCGTCTGGAGCGCCGAGCTTTGCGCATATCGTGTGGTGTCCGCAGGCAGGAGCGCACGCGCGGCGCAGGAAGAAGCCGACGCTTACACAGCACGGGGCATAGCGGCGTTTTGCCGTCAGAATATCTTCAAATGAAATAGCCATATAGTCAGTGAAAGCGCATAGAAAAAGCGCCGTATTACGGCGCTGTCAGGAAGGCAAAACTTTAAACTAATGGTTGCTTTTCCAAAAGTTGACACATTCAACAATAAAGCGACTGTTATTCATGCCGTTTTCGGCAGCAAGCCGCTTTATTTCGTCAATTTCCGCTTGTTGCAACGAAAATTGCACCTGCACGCGCCCGCTTTCAGAAAGTCTTTTTCTACCCGCGCCCTCGCGGGTGCCACCTCTAGGCATTTCCCCGCTTGTGCTTTACAAGCAGAATTACAAGCGTTGCCGAATTGCAACATACGGCAAGTGCTATAATGATGTTAAATGCAATTTGTATCACTTGACAGCTCCTTGAACATACTGTATTTTTAGTACAGGGTGTTGTGCCACCCTGTAGGCTCTTTGCCAGTCAGCAACCTATTTTCTGATTGCTAGAACCAATCCGACAATCCCTACAATCAGGCTAAGGATTGAAACAATTAAACTCGCAAGCTCCATACTTGCCCTCCTGATGGTTAAACTATAGCATGAATTATTGATATTGTAAATACTTATTCTATGAAGAACCATCAGGATTTTTTATCTTCCTTTCCGTCGATTCTTTCGTTATCAATTAGCCCTTGCAGTTCCCAAAACATAAGCTCGCCGTTTCTGTCTGTTCCCATAGTTCCGACAGTATGGGTCGCGGGCGTCCCGTCCTTGCGGACGAAAAACACCTTCTTTCCGTCAAGGCTGAAATCTTCTGGTAAAAGCTCCATCTATGCCACCTCCTTTTTTTTATAATTTTTTTCTAAACACACTTGACATACCACGTTTTAACGTGGTACACTGTAACCATCTTAAAGACAAGGAGTTGAATATGTCTAACAAAGAATTTGCCCTTTTTCTTCAGCTGATTATCAAGCTGCTGGAAAGTAACAAAACTGACGAAGTTCTTGAGCTTCTGAAAAAATCCGCAGGGGAGATAAGCGGAGAGGACACCAAAAAAGACTAGCACGGCGGGCGGTAGCGATACCGCCTTGCTTTTTGAGAAAATGAAACTGAAAGAACTGCGTACATCAAAAAACATATCCATTCCCCGCCTTTCCGAACTAACGGGCATTCCCGTGCGCACTCTGGAAGACATCCAGAAGCGTGGTGACTGCCTCGTGTCGAACGCCACCAAAATCGCCCTTGCACTTGGCGTGTCGCTCGATGAGCTTTGCGCCTGACCCCCGCCGCTACGCATAAAACAGCTCGCCCTGCTTCCACACGGGGGCTTGCGCTTCCCGCCAGAGCGCAAGCTGGCGCTTGGGAACGTACAGCCCCTCTTGCATGAGCGCCCCTGTGCCTTTGCCACTCAACCTCTGCCGCTTGGGGAAGCGCGCCACGCGCACGAACTCCGGCGGCATGTCGTATTCGCTCACCACCACAAGCTCCTTCTGCGACAGCGCCCAGCCGTAGAAAGCCGCGTGGTCGAAGCCGCCCGCGCAGTTCGCCGCGTAGCCGTCGGTGCCGCGATAGGGAATGTCGCAGTAGATGACGCTGTTAGGCAGGATTGTCACCGCGCGCCAGTCTCCCGCCGTCGTTTCCAGCCTTTGCAGACTTTGCAGCCTTTGCAGCCTTTGCAGACTTTCCAGACT
>CALCEK010000004.1 GCA_937900125.1 uncultured Treponema sp.
TTCCAAAAATGGTAAAAATTCGAAAAATAACAGTTAAAAATTTATGCCGATTTTTTTGTAAAAAAAGCAAAACAGTTTCGTCATTTTGCTGAATATTCATCATTTTTCCTAAAATAAAAACTCTGCCAGTGGGATTAGTGGGGAAACTGACAGAGCAGGTGGGAGGTGTTTCATGCAAAGAAGAATTACATGAAACTTTCATTTTAGTATACCACACATCTAGCGTTATGTCAAATAAAAATCAGAAAAAAAACACAAATTTTAAGCGTCTGGTTTTTGCTCTGCCACATTTTTTTTCGGTCGCCCGCCTTTTTTTCCATTAGCACGTGCCGCTGCCGCTTTTTTTTCACTTTTGATTCTGCCGAGCATAGATGCCGCTGCCGCGCGGTCTTCTACCTTTTGAGTTTGGTAACGTTTTAGCAAATCTTCGTCATCTTTTAAATTTGCAATTTCTATAAGAATTTTTTCGGCTTCTTTTAGCCGAGTTTGTAAATTTTCCCTAAAAAGCGAATTTTCAATTTTAGAAACAGTTTCTTCTATAAAGGAAACATCGTCTGAAGCAGTTTTTGAAAGCGAGCAGATATTGTCTAAAAAACTAAGCGGAGTAGAAGTTGTCCGAACTTTTGTTTTTCTTAGCGGTTTTAGAGCCGTTATAAGCCGAGAATCAGATTTATCTTCTGGATTTAAGATGATTTCTGTGCTGTCTTTTTCCATGCTGTTACGCAAAAAGAACATCGAAATATTGAAACTAAGCGTTCTTAATTCTGCAAGACGGTCGTAATCTATATTTTCGCTGGCTTTTAATTCCTTAATTTCGTCTGAAACTACATCTTGCAACTGTCGAATTTCTTTTAGTGTAACGGTCATAGTTTTCTTAGATTACTTTGAAAGTGTTTTTTTGGCAACCTCTAAAAATTAGAATTTTAAGTTCTGATAGGTCAAACATGGAGTCTTAAAAAACTTGAAAAAAGCAATTTCCTGTGGTATTTTAAAAAAATGAAGTTGATTTTTAAAAGGTTTTGTTTTTTCCCCTTTCTTTTTGTTTTGCAAATGACATTTTTGTTTGCCGCTGACATTGATTTGTATTCATCTTCCCCAAAAGTTGTAAGAAAAAAAATTCAAAATTCACAAAAATTGTTAGAATCAAAAAAGTACATTTCTGCATATAATTCTTTAAATGATTCGAATCCTTATATTATTCTTAAAAAAACAGAAATTCTTGTGAGCTATTCGACAAAAATCACTTCGCCCAAAAACTTTATTTTGTCTGAAAATGGAAAAACAGAAGCCATTCAATTTGAATCTTCAGTTTTTTCAGAAAATCAAGGCGCAAATGAAAAAGAAAAATCCATTTTGGCTTTAGCAAGAGCCTTTTATACTTCAAAAATGTTGCGAGTTTTTCCGAACAATCAGGATTTTTCCGTTGATTCGGCTTTAAATGATTACGATTTTGCTTTTTCGCGCGGAGTTTATTCGGCACTTTACGCATTAGATTACGCTTCAATTTTAAGTGCGGTCGGCAATGTGGAAGAAAGTTGCAAATGGTTTGGCGAAGCCGCGCAACTTTACCAAACAAATGGTGACGCTTGGTACAATTATGCCTATATGCTTTTTGCCCTTGAAAATTACGAAAAATGCCTTGAAGCTTCAGAAAAAGCCGCGCAGTGTTACAAAAATAATCCAGAATATGCCGAAGAAGCCTATCTTATGCGCGGAGATGCCTATATAAATCTTTCTAATTTTGAAAAAGCAAAAGAATCATTTGAAAAAGCAATCAGCGTAAATCCGTCAGAAGCGATTCCTCATTTGCGTTTGGGCGTTTTGCTTGTTCAAACAGAAGAACTTCCTAGAGGACGCGCAGAATTGCAAAAAGCCTACGAACTTTCGCCAAAAAATTACCGAATTCTTTCACAACTTCTTCAAACTCTTACTGGGGCGGGGTATGTGGAAGAGGCAGAAGATTTTTGTAATAAAAATATCGTTTTGCAAGCGGGAAACGACTACGCTGTTGCATTTTTGTACTATTATTTAGCAAATATTCAAATTGCAAATGACAAAAAAAAAGAAGCACTTTCTGCGCTTGATAAGGCGGAAGAGTTTTTTGCAAAAGCGGGAATTATTGACGGTGCAAATAGCATTGCAGAATTGCGGAAACAATGCTTGTAAAAGTAAAATGGTGTAAAAATGAGAAAGGAAAACTTTTTCCTAAACCTTGCTGATGGAACGGAACTTTGGATAGACCGCTGGATTCCTGATGAATGTGTGGAAATAAAAGGCATAATTCAGTTTCACATTGGAATGGAAGAGTGGACTAAAAGGTACAACGAACTTGGCACTTTTTTTTCTGATTCTGGCTATGTTTTTAACACTTACGATTTTCGCGGTCACGGAATTACAGCCCAAAATGCTATAAAAAAGAAAAAAGGACTTTTTGGAAAAATTGCAGACAAAAACGGATTTAATACCGCTATTGAAGATTTGCATTTTGTAATACAAAACTGCCTTGAAAGTTTTCCTTGCAAAAAAGTTGTCCTCATAGGATATTCTTTTGGCTCATTTGTGGCACAAGGTTTTATAGAAAAATACGGAAGTGAGCTTGAATCGTGTGTTTTATGCGGAACAAAGGGACCTACTCAGTTTATCAATTGGATTAGCACTGTTATCGGGCGCATAGATTGTCTTTTTGGGCGGGACAAAAAGGCTTCCGTTTTGGAAAAATTCCCCGACAAAATGAATGCAAAACGAGTTCCAAAAAAACTTGCCAAAAAGAATCGCCTTGCTTGGATGGCGGCTGACCAATCTGTTGTAAAGGCTTATCTTTTAGACCCTATGTGTAGCAAAGGTTTTGTCCGCTCATTTTTTGTAGACATGATGGGCGGTTGTCTTCAAATTCATAAAAGAAAAAACATTCAAAAAATTCCCGCTAAATTGCCGATTCTTTTTGTTTACGGCGAAGACGACCCTATTGGCGCATACGGAAAAACAATCCGCAAATTAAAAACGCTTTATGAAAAAAACGGAATAATGCGCGTGGAAGAAAAAGTGTACAAAGGTTGTCGGCATGAAGTTTTTCAGGATTACAGCAAAAAGCAAGTGATGTCCGATATTCTTTTTTGGATAGAAAATTGACTTTTCGCATTTGAGCCTAACAAAAATCGCTTATTGAAATATTTGACTAAAAATGGTAAAATTAAATAAAATTTGATGTTTGTAAACAAAAGCGTTTTGCCTTTTTGTTTAAAATATGGAGGATTCTTTTGAAATCAAAAAAAATATTCGTTTTTCTTGCAAGTGCCGTTTGTTCGTATAGTATTTTTGCGCAATCAGAAGCAATCATTTCTAAAATCGCTGATGAAATGGTTGAACTTCCTAGTGGAATATTTTATTTAGGAAGTGACGATTATGAAAATAATGAACACCCTAAACACGATGTAAAAATTTCTAAAATCGCTGTACAAAAAACAGAAGTTACTCAAGCCGAATACAGAGATGTTGTTGGCGTAAATTATTCTCGTTATAAAGGAGACAATCGCCCTGTTGAAGAAGTCAGTTGGTTTGACGCAGTTGTTTTTTGTAACAAATTGAGTATTGCATCTGGCTATACACCTGTATACTCTCTTAATGGCGAAACAAATCCCGAAAATTGGGGAGATATTCCACGCCGAGGAAATGACGATGAAATTGAAGCATGGACAAATATAAGTTGCGATTTTTCTGCAAACGGTTATAGGCTTCCTACCGAAGCGGAATGGGAATATGCCGCTCATGCAAACACTTACACGCTTTATTCCGGAAGCAATAATGTAACTGATGTTGCTTGGAATAATGCTTCTGTTGACGGAGAAACTCACGATGTTGCAACAAAAGCCCCAAATGACTTTGGCTTATACGACATGAGCGGAAATGTTTGGGAGTGGTGCTGGGATTGGTACGGAAATTATGATGTTACAGAAACAGAAAATCCTTTAGGTGCACCAAAAGAAATCACTGGAAAGAAAATTCGACGCGGTGGTTCAATGAACAGTAGCAAAGAATATTGTCGAGTTACAAATCGCGCAAGCAGTGAACCAGCTGTGCGTGGAGTTGATTTGGGATTCCGTGTGGTTAGAACACTTGACGGAAGTGCATTTTCTGTAAACAGTTCTGCATCTGAGGCGGAAAAGTAACGCGCTTTTATAAGGACAGCATTTTTTGTCTGCGTATACAATAATCGTTCCAGACGGTCAAACACTTAGGCGACTGTGCGGAACAAATGACATAAATCTCCGCCTCATAGAATCACGGCTTGGTGCTGAAATTTTTGCAAGTGGGAATGAAATTGCAATAAATAGCGAAAACAATGAATGTATTGAGCAATTTCGTTTTGTAATTGATAGGATTCTTGATGAATTTTCTGAAAATCAATCGAATTTTTCGGATTCAGATATTGTCCGTTCAGTGCTTGCCGTAGACAAAGGCAAGGCTCATTTTGGAAATATTTCAATTGAAATTCCAGGCGGAATTAAAAAAATTTACCCTTACAGTGCCGCGCAGGCAAAATTGATTGAGGCATTTAAAGAAAATGACGTGGTGTTTGCCGTAGGTCCTGCGGGTTCTGGAAAAACCTACCTTGCCGTTGCTACAGCACTTTCGATTGTGCTTTCAAAACAAAAATCGGCATTAGTTTTAACTCGTCCCGTTGTTGAAGCGGGAGAAAGTCTCGGTTATCTTCCTGGCGACCTTGAAGAAAAAATAAATCCCTATATTCGTCCGTTGTATGATGCGATGAACGCGGTGTTGCCCCGAGAATCCGTGAAAAAATTAACAGAAAGTGGCATTGTAGAAGCCGCTCCGCTTGCGTATATGCGTGGAAGAACAATCAGCAATAGCATTATTTTGCTTGACGAAGCGCAAAATACGAGCGTTGGACAAATGAAAATGTTCCTTACACGAATGGGTGAAGGTTCAAAAATGTTTGTTACAGGCGATTTAACTCAAATAGATTTGCCAAAGCATATTCCATCTGGACTTTTGCACGCAACAAAAATCCTAAAAGATGTGCCAGGCATTTACATTCAAGAACTTCAAAAACAAGATGTTGTTAGAAGTGAAACTGTAAAACGAATTATTCAGGCGTATGAAGATGAAGAAAGAAAAAGCTAACGAAAAAAATAGTTCATTTTTGACATTTTTTAAATCGACAAAAGAGTTTGTTCAAAAAAATTACCCTTCAATTTTGTTGTTTTTGGCGACATTTATTGTTGCGGTTGTATTGTCGCTTTTTAGAACCGTAACAGAAGATTCTGTCAGCCGAATTTCAATAAATGATTTTCAGCCTGGGCAAATTGCAATGGAAAACATTTATTCCCCGCGCTCGATTGCGGCAGATAGCGAAAATCCCGTTGAAATCCAAAAAGGCGAACAATTAACTAGGCAAGGTTGGCCTATCGATGACGAAGAATATGCAAAATTAAAAAAATTGTCGGATTCTTCCCGCTACACAGATTATAGGTCTTTTGCAAATTCCGTTTTGTTTTTGCTTTTGCTCGGAAGCCTTTTTTGTTTTATGTTTAGCTCCGTTTTTTTTGGAAAAACACCCGCATTTAAGGAAGTTGCAACGGAATGTGTGTTTTTTATAATAACTTATGCTACGGCAATTTTTGTTTCTAGGCTTACACATTTTGAAAGCCCAATAGGTTTTTGCATTTTGCTTCCCGCAACGCTTTGTTCTTTTTTGGTAGCAATTTTATTTGGGCAACTTAATGCGTTTTTCTTTGCGATTTTTGTTTCTTTTTCAATACTTGACGCAGCTTCTTTCAATTTAGAGCCATTTTTTTACGTTCTTTCAACATCTTTGGTGGCGGCACGACTTGTTCAATCAGTTGAGCGAAGAATTGATTTGGTTTTTGTTTCGCTTATGCAAAGTTTTCTAAATGTTGTGTTCTTGTTTGTTTTTAAGATTATTTTTAAGGATTCGTATGGAATTATCATTTTAGAAGCTTTTGGACTCTTTTTTAACGGATTTATTTCTGGAATTTTGTGTTTGGGACTTTTGACACCAATTGAATATATTTTAAACACAGCTTCTGTTTTCCGCCTACTTGATTTAAGCGATTTGAACGCGCCTACAATCAAAAATATGCAAATGGTTGCGGGCGGCACTTACACTCATTCAATTATGGTTGCAAATCTTGCCGAAAGTGCCTGCAGAAAAATTGGAGCAAATTCATTGTTAGCGCGAGTTGGAGCCTATTATCACGACATCGGAAAAACTGACAATCCAGAATATTTTACAGAAAATCAAGACGGAAAAGAAAACATTCACAATGAAATAAATCCGTCTCTTTCTGTTAGCATTATAAGAAGTCACGTAAAAAAAGG
>CALCEK010000005.1 GCA_937900125.1 uncultured Treponema sp.
TGGACGAACCGCTTATAAAACAATATTTTCGTTACTTAGGCGATATGCTCCACGGAGATTTAGGTCCGTCTTTTCAGAATAAGGATTTTACGGTAAATCAGCTAATTGGCGCAAGTATGCCAAATTCCCTTGTACTCGGTTTGACCGCACTTGCAATCGCTCTTGTTTTTGGCTCGCTTGCGGGCTTAATTTCTGCGGTAAAACAAAATTCTTGGGCAGACTACCTTTGTATGTCATTTGCGGGATTGGGAATCTCAATTCCACTTTTTGTAGTAGGTCCAGTTGCCGTGTTAATTTTTGCAATGCGCTTAAAATGGCTTCCAACTTCGGGCTGGCTAGACACGATTGGCGCAAAAGCTTTAATTTTGCCCGCTTGCACTTTAGCCCTCCCCTACTTTGCTTCAATCGCGCGACTTACAAGAGCTTCTGTTTTAGAAGTTTTGCGTTCAGATTACGTGCGCACAGCTCACGCAAAAGGATTAAAGAAATCAGTTGTATTGTTCAAACACGTTTTGCGTGGCGCGTTGCTTCCTGTTGTAACATATTTAGGACCTGCGTTTGCGGGAATTGTTACAGGCTCTGTTGTAATTGAACAAATTTTTTTGGTTCCTGGAATCGGAGTGCATTTTGTAAAGTCATCTTTAAATCGCGACTACACTTTGATTTTGGGAACTGTTATAGTTTATTCGCTGATTCTTGTACTTATGAATTTTATTGTTGACGTTTTGTATGGATTCCTCGACCCGCGAATTTCATATAACAAATAAGGAAATCTCTAAAAATTGCAATTTTTTAGAGGTAACTTTGAAAAAGCGATGTTTTAAGTCGTGATATTACAACGATTTAAAACTCGCGGGCAATATCTATAAAGACAGTTTTGTGGATTTTTAGAGATGCCCATAATCGAGTTTTAATGCTTTTTAAGGGAAAAAATATGGCTTTTGGTTTTAAGAAAAAAGAAGCAGGCGTAAATGAATTCAACCAGCAGATGAAAAGTGTTTCTTTGTGGCAGGACGCATGGAAACGCCTTATGAAAAACAAAATGGCAGTTTTGGGATTATGGGTTGTTATCGCTTACATTCTTATCGCGCTTCTTGCTCCTATTCTTCCAATTTATCCTTACGAAGAACAAGTTGTTTCTCACGCAAATCTTCCACCTTCTTTTAAGCCTGCCGCAGAAGTTTTGCTCAAAGAACAAACGGCATATCTTGAAA
Organism: uncultured Treponema sp.; assembly: GCA_937900125.1. Lineage (GTDB taxonomy): Bacteria > Spirochaetota > Spirochaetia > Treponematales > Treponemataceae > Treponema_D. Next base: position 1,215 of record CALCEK010000005.1, read on the forward strand.
AACTGATGAAAAAAGAAGGGCGCACAACTTACACTCAAGCGGAACAAGAAGAACTCGACTCAATAAAAGAAAGTTTAAATACTCCGCAAGGAAAACGCCACTATCTTTTGGGAACAGATTCTTTAGGGCGCGACATGATAAGCCGCACAATTTACGGCGGACGCATTTCTATTGCAATCGGTTTAATCGGAACAATAACGGCTCTTATTATAGGCGTAATTATCGGGGCAATTTCTGGATTTGCGGGCGGTTGGCTTGACAATCTTTTGATGCGCTTTGTTGACGTTTTGTATGGGCTTCCATATATGTTAATCGTGATTATAATGATGGCGATTTTAGGACGAAACATTGCAATTTTGTTCGTTGCCATTGCGCTTGTTTCTTGGCTTACAATTGCGCGTGTTGTGCGCGGACAAATAATCAGTCTTAAACATTCCGAATATGTAGAAGCAGCTCGCACAATGGGAGCGGGAGGAGCGCACATCATTTTTAGGCATCTTTTGCCAAACACCTTAGGCATTATAATTGCACACGCAACACTTTCTCTCCCAGAGTTTATTATGAGCGAAAGTTTTTTAAGTTTTTTAGGTCTTGGCGTAAGTGCGCCACTTGCTTCTTGGGGAAGTTTAGTAAGCGATGGCGTAAAAGGAATGCGATTGTATCCGTGGGAACTTCTTGTTCCTGCAATTACAATGACGTTGTTTTTATTTGCAATGAATTTTTTGGGCGATGGGATTCGCGATGCCTTTGACCCGCAATCAAAAAATCGGGTGTAATAATTCCCAAAAAGGAGTTTATTTTGACAGATGAAGTTATTTTACAGGTTAAAAATTTAAAGACATATTTTTACACCGATGCTGGAGTTGTAAAGGCGGTTGACGGAATCACATTTGATTTAAGAAAAGGCGAAATCTTGGGAATTGTAGGCGAATCTGGTTCAGGAAAAAGCGTTACAAATCTTTCAATAATCAACCTTGTGTCATTCCCAGGCAAAATTAAAAATGGAGAAGTTTTGTTCCACGGACAAAATTTGCTCACACTCCCCGACAAAGAAATTCGCTCAATTCGGGGAAACAAAATCTCAATGATTTTTCAAGACCCAATGACAAGTTTGAATCCGTTTTTAAAAATCTCAACACAAATGATCGAAACAATTCAACTTCATCAGGGACTCGACAAAAAATCCGCTAAGAAAAAAGCAATTGAAATGTTAAAACTCGCAGGGATTCCTGGCGCGGAAGAAAGAATCGATTGTTACCCACACCAATTTTCTGGCGGAATGCGACAGCGCGTTATGATTGCGATGGGACTTTCTTGCAATCCAGAAATTCTTATCTCTGATGAACCAACTTCGGCATTGGACGTTACAATTCAGGCGCAAATTTTGGATTTGATGAAAGACCTAACAAACAGGCTTGGAACGGCAGTTATAATGATAACCCATTCGCTTGGAGTTGTTGCGGGAATGTGCGACACAATCAATGTTATGTATGCAGGAAGAACTGTAGAACGCGCCGCAACTCGCGATTTATTTAAAGAACCAAAGCATCCCTACACGCAAGGACTTATCGCCTCAGTTCCACGCCTTGACCGCGAAACAGAAGGCAAGCTTTATTCAATTCCAGGAACTCCGCCAAATGTAATTGATTTACCACCTTGCTGTCCATTTTATCCGAGATGCGCAAAAGTCATTGAACCTTGCAAAAAAGCATATCCTCCTTTGACAGAATTTGAAAATGGGCATCGCTGCTCTTGCTGGCTTTACGCACAAAAATACGCTGGCGAAATCAACACGGAGAAAAATGTATGAGTGAAAATATTCTTGAAGTTAAAGATTTAAAAATGCACTTTCCAAAATCGTCAAAAGAATTGTTTGGAAAATCGAGTTTTATTTATGCAGTTGATGGAGTTTCTTTTGAAATTAAAAAAGGAGAAACTTTGGGGCTTGTAGGAGAATCTGGTTGCGGAAAATCAACGGTGGCGCGAGCAGTTGCTCAACTTTACAAACCGACCGCAGGCGAAGTTTTGCTTGAAGGCGAAAATCTTTGCACAATGAACAAGGCTGAACTTTTAAAAGCTCGGCAAAATATGCAAATGGTTTTTCAAGACCCATATTCTTCGCTTGACCCGCGAATGACGACCGCTCAAATTATAAGCGAGCCGATGAACATTTACAGAAAACGCGGACTTTTAAAAATGAATGATTCCGAAGTTAGCGACAGAGTTGACTATCTTATGGAATTGGTGGGACTTTCGCGATTTTTTAAAAACCGTTACCCGCACGAATTTTCTGGTGGACAAAGGCAACGCATTGGAATAGCACGCGCACTTGCTTTAAAGCCGAAACTTTTGCTTGCCGATGAACCTGTTAGCGCGTTGGACGTTTCAATTCAATCGCAAATTTTAAATCTTTTTAAAGACATTCAGGCGCGAATGGGACTTTCTTATTTGTTTATTGCACATGACCTTGCTGTAATAAAGTACATCTCAGATAGGATTGCGGTAATGTATTTGGGAAAAATTGTAGAAATCGCTGATTACAAATCTTTGTATGAATCCCCATTGCACCCTTACACAAAAGCCTTGCTTTCCGCAGCACCAATTCCCGACCCAGAAATTGAATCAAAGCGGGAAAGAATTATTCTTACGGGCGATGTTCCTTCTCCAGACAAACAAAGACCTGGTTGCAATTTTTACGACCGTTGTCCGTGCAAAATGGATTGTTGCAAAGAAAAACAACCCGCTTTAATTCAAAAAGGAAAAGATGGGGGCGACCACAGAGTTGCTTGTTTTAAATGCGTATGAAGCGTTCACGATTTTTTTTGAGTTTTGCACTTTTATTGTTTTTAGCTTTTCCCTCTTTTGCAAAAGATGAGCAAAGCATTGGATTAGGTCAATACGTTCTTGAAGATGAAACCTTGCATCTTCTTACAACGCCAATTTCAAGGTATGACCATCCTCTTGCACCGCGCATACAACCGATTGCAAATTTGGGAAATGCAAAAAGTTACATAACTTCTATAAGCACAAGTGCCGCTGGAAAATGGCAAGTGGTGTTTTCCGTTTTCACAGAATCTGCAAACTTTGACGTAACGTTTCAACTAGCTTCTGGCGATGAATGGAAACTCTATGCCGTTTCTCCCCAAGACACTTTGCAAATCGGAAAGGAAATTGTCCTAAAAGTAATTTCAATTTCAAATAACCAAATAAAAGTAAAAATACTAGACAGCTCTAAAAACTAGCTTTCTGTGTCCTATTCTACTTCTTGTGAAGATGGAATAAAACGGCCTGAAGAAGTGTAATGTCTTTTCCAATAGGGTTCGTCAAGTGCGCTTACAACAACGCCTGTGCGCGGACCTCGGCTTGCAGCATTTAAGAAAATTTCTCGTCCATTTAAAGAGCCATCTCCGTGGTACGTTCCCATATAAATTCCAACGTGGTCAATTTTTCCGAAGCTTCTAAAAAACACCAAGTCGCCAGGTTCAAGCGCGTGTGTTGGAATGCGAACAGTGCTTTGGTACATTTGTTGAGCGGTGCGCGGAAGTTGTACACCGATTCCTTTTTTTGCCGCATATTGAACAAAACCTGAACAATCAAAACCGCTTGGACTCGTTCCGCCTGACGCATAAGGCACTCCGCGCATCGAAAGTCCATAGCCTATAAAATTTTGCCGCAATTGAGAAGCCTGTTCAATGTTGATTTTTTGAGTATCAAATGAATAAGAGCCACCTCCGCCTGTAGCAGTAAAACCTTTTCCTTTGTTGGGGTTAATTCCAAGATTTGATTCGGCTTGCCTAAGAAGATGCCGTGCTTTTCCCAACAGAGAGTTTGCAACTTTGTTAGCTTTTTTGGTAATCGCTTTTACATTTTCATTTGTCATGTTTTTTGCCACAGCGTTATTTATTTGCGAATCAATATCGTCAAATTGTTTGCGGCTTCCAGGAATAATTTTTTCAGCCGTATCAACAACAAAAGTTTTTGCAGAAGAAATAGCTCCTCTTAAATCAAAACCAAAAAAATAAACCGCAACAAATAAAAGTCCGCAAAGTATTAAAATTTTTTTCTTCATAATTTCTATTTTATAGTCCAAATAATTTTGTCATGCTTTCGTCAGAAATAATTCTTGACGTTTTTTTGTCTGCATTTTGCAACATCAAATTCAATTTATTTTGTATAGCCCCACCGACAAGTTTTTGCACATCGATTCCTCTGAGCGTAAAAAACAAAAGCGGTTCTTTGTCAAACTTTGCACCAATCGCGTAAAGCACTGCGGCAACGTGTTTGCACATATCAGCCCAATCGGGACACGAGCAGCCAAAATGAATTTCGCTCATTGTAGGGAAAATTCCATTTTTGTTTGAAAAAAGATTTTTTAAATCTTCTGGGAAAGTTCCATTTACAAGGCTTTCCAAATTTTGAATTTTGTTAGAACAATGGAGTGCAATGCTTTCGTATTTTTCTTCATCAAGCATATCAATTTTTATTCCAACAGAATACGGCTTTTTTTGACTTCCCAAAACAAGAGCTTCAACTAAGCCACCTTTTATGCGCAAGTCAACAACGCAATTTGCCCTAACATATCTTCGTCCGCGCTCAAGCCGCGTTTTGTAATCCGCATAAGATTCAAGATTCGAAATCCAAGTTTTTCCCCACCAGTTTTTTGCAATAACTCGACTTTCTAAAATGACGGGATTCAAAATGTTCCCATTTAAAGATTCTTTTTTTACCAAAAGAGCAGCACGAGCTTTTAATTCTTCCACAGAAACATAAGGGGCAAAACCGTAATAATCATATCCCATTTACGCCTCCAACTTTAAAAGGTCAAACAATTCATCGTTAGAAAGTTTTGTAATCCAAGATTCTCCTGAACTTTGAGAAATGACATTTTTTGCCAAAGTTTTTTTGTCTTCAATCAAGCGGTCGATTTTTTCTTCAATCGTTCCGCGAGACACCAACTTGTGAACCATTACATTTTTTGTTTGCCCGATTCTAAATGCGCGGTCGGTCGCCTGATTTTCTACGGCGGGATTCCACCAGCGGTCAAAATGAATAACATGATTCGCACTTGTAAGATTGAGTCCCACGCCCGCAGCTTTTACAGAAAGCACCATATACGGAATGTATTCGTCCGTTTGAAAAGCCGCCGTCATTTTGTTCCGATTAGCAACGCTTGTTCCGCCGTGCAAAACAAATCCTCGCGCCGAAAAAATTCCAAAAAGAAAATCGTCTAAAACAGAAGTAATTTCCTTGAATTGCGTAAACACCAAAACCTTTTCGCGTTTTTCATAAATAGTTTCGCAAAGTTGGCGCAAAAGTAAAAATTTTCCACTTTCAGATTCTTTGTAAGAAGTGCCACCTAAAAATTGGTCGGGGTGATTGCAAAGTTGCTTCAATTTTAAAATCGAAGAAAGCACAATTCCGCTTCGCTGAATTCCAGTTTCTTCCGCGTCAGAAAGTTGCTCTTTTAAATTATCAATAAATTTTTTGTAAAGAACATTTTGTTTTTTGCTCAAAACCGCATAATCAATCATTTCATTTTTTTCGGGCAAATCTTGAATTATGCTTTTGTCAGTTTTTAAGCGGCGAATCATAAATGGGCTAATCATTTTTCTAAGATGCGCATATTGTTCGGGTTTTTCAGAAAGAGAGCTTGTAAATTTTTTAAACTCGCTTTGGCTTCCCAAAAGTCCTTTGTTTAAAAAATCAAAAATTGACCACAAGTTTGAAAGGTCGTTTTCTATGGGAGTTCCCGTCATTGCGATTCTAAAATTGCTTTGTAACCTCTTGATTGTTTTTGTTTGCTTTGAAAGCGGATTCTTTATTGCCTGCGCTTCATCAAGGATAACGACATCCCAATTTTGTTCTAAAAGATTTTCCTTTTTTAAAATCATAGAATACGTTGTGATATTTAAAAATGCAAATGATTCCGATTCTGTTTTTTTTGCACTTGAGTGAAAAATTAAAAATGGTAATGTTGGCGCAAATTTTTCACACTCGTTTTGCCAGTTTCCCAAAAGGCTTGCGGGAACAATCAACAAAATCTTTGCGCTTGGATTTTTTTCTCTAATGTATTCAAGTAACGAAATAACCTGCACTGTTTTTCCTAAGCCCATATCATCGGCAAGGCAAGCTCCAAAAGAAAAGTGCAACATTTGTGTAAGCCATTCAAAACCTTCTGTTTGGTAGGGTCTAAGTGTTGCGCACAATGTTTTTGGAACAAGCGGTTTTCCCGCAGGCTTTTTAAGAGAAGTTAAAACTGAAGAAAGCCATTTTCCATTTGTGATTTCAGTTTCATCAGAATCAAGTTCGGCATTTGCAATTTTAGAATCGACTTGCATTCTAAGGGCTTCTAACAAACTAACTTTTCCTTTTAGCTTTGAAATTTTTTCTAAAAGGTCTTTTAACTTTTTGTGGTCAACTTCAACCCAGCGACCTTTTATAAAAGCGAGTCCTTCCGTTTGTTGAAGCAAAATTTTAATGTCTCCTGGCGAAAGTTCCATTCCGTCAAGAGTCAAAAATCCCTGCATATCAACAATGGAATTTAAGCCCAAAAGCGATTCCTTTTTTTCGCCGAGTTTTATAGATGTACGAATGCGCTGCTGTCGCTTTTTCCACCAATTTGGAATTCGGCAAACAATGCCACCTTTTTCAATCGCAGGAACGGCTTTTAAAAACTCGTAGGCTTCTTGCGCAGAAATTTTTAGCGGATGAAAAAGTTCGCCTGACTGAACAAAACCAGAAAGCAGCGGAGAAGCTTCGGTTGCTTTATTCAAACAAGAAAGTAAGTCGAGAATTTTTTTTGTGTCAGATGAAAATTCTGTAAGCGCGTATTTTAAAGGAACGTGTTGCACCGCCCCATCGGAAGAAAGCGTTGAATATGTTGCAAGAAAAGCAAAAGGAAAATCGGAGTCGTCTTTGTTTTCAACAAGATGAAAAAATATTTTTTCTGGAAAAAGAATCGTTTTGGATTTTGAAGAAAAATATTGCGCAACTGTTCCGTCAAATGTTGAAATCTGAAAAGCAAACTCAGCATTAAGATGCGCCCACAAATTTTTTATCCAAACTTCGTCAACAAATTCCATTCCGAGCGCAAAAGGAATCCGATTTAAAAGCGATTGAACAATTTCGTCCTCGGGAACAACAGAAACTTTTTCGCGCAAAAGGTCAAGTCCCTCTGTCCGCGAAAGTGTGTAAAGAAAAATCTCCGCAATGTGAAGCAAATATTTTCCCGCATCGTCAACATAAATTTCTTCCGCTGGCAAAAATGCCATTTCGTACAAAGAAGCAATCGGGTGTTTTTTAAAATTCCCTTCAAAATCCCCACCATCAAGGACAAAAAGTAATGGCGTAAAACGAAAATGCAACATTGTTTTTAAATTAGACTTTTTCTCTTGCATTGCCTAAAAAGTATAACACAAAATTGCAAATTGTAAAGAAAAAAATCATTTTGCCACACCATTCAAAAACACAAACTTGCCCGTCATTCTAAGGCAGAAAGTCCGAAGAAGCTGTGTAATCTTTTTACAAAAAAATAGATAGTCCACACACCACCCCCCTCGCAATGCAAAAAGTGTATTGAATTTTACGATTTTGACTGTTATCATAGGAAAAATGAACGAGCAAAAAATCAAGGTTACTACAATCACGCCAACACCTGCTATTTGGAAGCGACTTTTTTTGGTCATTATTGGAGCATTTATAATGGCCGTAAACCTAAATACTTTTGTTTACACAGGGAGTTTGTACCCAGGCGGACTTTCGGGGGTGTCGCTTTTGATTCAGCGGGCTATGCAAAAGTTTTTTGGCCTTTCACTTCCCTACTCCGCTTTGTATCTTACACTAAATGCTTTTCCTGTTTATATAAGTTTTAAATTTATCGGCAAAAAGTTTACGCTTTTTTCGCTTTTGATGATTGCGCTTTCTTCAATTTTGGCGGACATTTTGCCAAATTACAAACTTACCGAAGACGTTTTGCTTTGTGCCATTTTTGGCGGAATTTTTAACGGTTTTGCAATTGTTTTGTGCCTTTATGCAGATGCCACAAGCGGTGGAACTGATTTTATTGCAATTTATTTTGCAGAAAGGCGCGGAAAAGACACATGGAATTACATTTTTGTCGGGAATTGTTGTGTTCTTGCGATTTCTGGATTTTTGTTCGGGTGGGACGGAGCTCTTTATTCGATTTTTTTCCAATTCACCTCAACACAAATTTTAGGACTTTTGTACCATCGCTATCAAAAGGCAACAATGCTCATAATCACAGAACACCCCGATGAACTCTATCAGATTATTTCTCAAGAGTCCCAGCACGACGCAACAAAAATAAAAGTTGTTGGCTGTTACAAAAACACAGAAAAAACTCTTTTGTACACCGTTGTTTCGGGCGACCAAGTAAAACGGCTTTCTTCTGACATTAGAAAAACAGACCCCGCCGTTTTTATAAATGTCCTGCAAACAAAAGACGTGCTTGGAAAATTTTTCACCCGCCGCAACGACTAAACGCAAAATTGCGGTGTTTAACGGAACAGAATTCGCCACCTAAAATCGCCACTTGAAAAAAAATCTTTTTTCTGCTAGTTTAACAGATTATGAGTACAAGATGTTTTGCAATGTTAAAACCTGGCGTTTTGAATCGCAGGTTAGTTGGCGAAGTTATCAGTCGCCTAGAAAAAAAAGGGCTAAAGTTGGTTGGACTAAAACTTATGAATATCAGCCCAGAATTAGCCGCCCAGCATTATGCTGAACACAAGGGAAAACCATTTTACGACCCGCTCGTTGACTACATAACAAGCGGTCCTGTTGTTGCGATGGTTTGGCAGGGCGATAACTGCGTTAGCCTTGTGCGTAAATTGACAGGCTCAACTCGCCCAGAAGAAGCCCTTCCTGGAACAATCCGTGGGGATTTTTGTATGCACACACAAAACAATATAATTCACGCAAGCGATAGCGATGAAAGTGCTTCCCGCGAAATTTCCCTTTTCTTTAAGGATGAAGAATTGATTGATTGGGAAGACCAAGCTGCTGTTTGGTTTTAGCATTTTAATTTGTTGTAATACAACGATTTAAAAATTAGCACATTTTGCGTTACCTCTAAAACTAAAAAATTTTTAGGGGTTTCCTTAGTTTTTTTGAGGATTTTTATGGAACAGTATAAGGTTGGAATTATTGGAGCTGGCGCATGGGGAACGGCTTTGGGAACAGCCCTTGCTCGTGGCGGACACAATGTTGAACTTTGGGCGTTAGAAGAAGATGTTGTTTCTGCAATCAATTCAAAGCACGAAAACACCCGATACTTAGCAGGTTACCATTTGGAAGAAACGTTAAGCGCAAATAAAAATCTTAACAAAGTTGCACTCAACAAAGATTTGCTAATTTTTGCAAGTCCTTCCTTATACTTAGCTCAAACCGTAAAAAAAATCTCCGAACTGCCAAACATTCAAGAAGGCAAAACAATTATCGCAAGCCTTACAAAAGGTTTTGTTCCCTCAGATGAAAAGCCACGTTTAGTTTTGGAAACAATGGAAAGCGTTCTTCCTGCGGTGTACAAAAATGCCACCGTTTACGTTGCAGGTCCTTCTCACGCAGAAGAAGTTGCGCTCGGAAAAATTACGGGGCTTATTGCCGCAAGTGAGCATCACCGAAACGCAATTACCGTTCGCGACATTTTGCGCGTTCCAGGAATTTTAGCTTACGCTTCTTTTGACACAATCGGAGTTCAAGTTTGCGCGGCGGTAAAAAATGTAATTGCCGTAGTTTACGGAAGTCTTGACGCACTTGCGGAAAACAGCGCGGTGTTTGGGGATAACACCGAAAGCCTCTTGTTAGCGGCGGGCTTAAACGAAATTCAAAAAATCGGATTTGCGATGGGAGCGTCTTACGCAGAAACGTTCACTTCAATTAGTGGCGTAGGCGATTTGGATGTCACCTGCAAAAGTAAGTTTGGACGAAACAGGCGTTTTGGTCAGGACATAATCAAAACAAATATGCTAAGTCGTTTTTCTAACCTTGACGATTTAATTGCAAATGTTTCAAAAGTGGGCTATCTTCCAGAAGGTGCAATCGCTTGTAAGTACGTGCATCAAATTGCGGAACAATACCATTTAAAACTTCCAATTTGCGACGCACTCTACAGCGTTTTAAACAAAGAACTTTCGCCGCAAGACTGCCTAAAAAATTTGGTGTCCTACGAACAACCAAAAACTTCAATGACAAAAATTGACCTATTCACAAAAATCTGATTTTTTTGCTTCGTGTAGCACATTTCGGTCATTCTGCCACTGATTCACGCGGATTTTGAATTTGCCGTCATGCTGAACGAATGTGAAGCATTTTTTAAAGTTGACATTAGATGTTTTTGTTGGGTTTTTGCATTTTAGGAGAATCAATTTTTTTTTTGAAAACAGAAAATGCCATTCTCTACAGGGGCGGCTATCGTTTAAAAAACAAGCCCTCGCGCAGTGCAAGAACGGGCAACACGCAAAGAGAACAAGCCCTATGCGCACCCTGCCCGCCGCCCCGCACTTACTCAACGCTTACAAGCAATGTGCTTGGGTTAAAGGTAAATGTGTACGTGCCCGCTGTTGTTGGCGTAAAGAAAATCCAGCCAGATTCATCGGCAGTTGCTGTATAACTTTGAGATGTCGAAATAAAATCCGTAGAGGTTTCTGAATCTATTGACCCATAATAAAGGTCAGTGAAACTTGATGAAGCGTTTTGACCGATATACTTTTGTATCACAAAGTAAAAGTTTGCATTTGCATTTAAAGCTTTTGTAAGTCTGTAGGCTTTATACGAACCGTAATAGTCAGCACAAACGCTGTAAGACATTTTACTTTTAAACTCAGAATCACCTACATAGCCAGACATATAAAATTCTACGCTTTGAATTTGAGCTGTATTGCTATACGGAGAAATTGTAAAGCGATACATTCCGTCCTCAGAGATAGAAATGTAAATCGCATTTTCACTTCCCCAACTACTTACCGATTTAGATGCGGTAAGCGAAATCTCATAATCCAAAGACGCAGAAGAATAATCTCCGTGCCAAACAATTCCAGAAGTAGAAAAAATGCTGGAGGCTGTTGAGAACATAAAATAGTATGTTCCAGCGGAAAGTTCTTTTTCAATGTAAAAATCACCTCCAGAGTTTGTCATTGATTCCCCGCTTGGCACAGAATAAAAATCTTGTGAGCAAAAAAACAGGACATTTTCCCCATTGTACGACAAATTGCTATCCCCGCTTGTTCCAGAACTTTCGCCACTTCCAGATGAAGAATTTCCGCTTCCAATTTCGTTTATTATGTGCGAAATGCACGATGTGAATGCGGCGCAGACAAAAATCAGCGCGACAAAATAAATGTAAATTTTAGCTTTCATTTTTTCCCTACTTTGTTACAGGCATTCCAAAGCCAATTCCCAATTTTATGTTGTCAGAGCAAAAATATTTTTCGCCAGGAATAAAAGCAAGATTGTAAGAAGCAACAACTTTTACATAATCTGTAAGACGCACGTCAAAACCTAATCCCGCTTTAAGTTCAAATCCGCCAACATCGCCCAGGTAATAATCATCGTGGTCATCATAATCGTAAACGCCCCACGCAAATCCCATGCCAACTTTTACAAATGGATACACTCGCGAGGCAATGTTCCAGTAAAGTCCCGCGTCAATGCTTCCATCAAAAAAAAATCCGCCACTAGAAGCAAGTCCCGCTTGCAAGTTTATCCAGTCAACAAAAAAATGTCCCCAAGAAGACGAAAGCGCATTTAAATAAACGCCGTTCATTGCGTAAGCATTGTTTCCGTAATACATATAGCCAAAACTAACTAAGTCACTTACGCGCTCACTTTTTTGTTTTGCGCTCGCCGTTTTTGCAATGTAACTTGAACTACTTTGACTTACGCTTTGAGAATCTTGGGAAAAGCTATCATTTGAATCTTTTTTTTTACTCTGAGTTTTGCCTTGCAATTTTTTCCCTTGTGACAAGGTCGCACTTGTGCTCGATTCAACTTTTATGTCGGAGGCAGCCGTTACGTTTTCCGCTATGACTTTGTTTACAGTGTCGTTTACAAGCGTCTGCCCGGAATCTTTTAGGTAAACCCGCACAGACAAAATCTTTATGGAAAAAGTTTCCGCATTTTCATTTGGCAACACCGAATATTTTATTTCACCAGAAAAACCGTTGTTCTCCTTTGCTTCTTCAATCATGTCAAATTCATCGTCATTATCTTCTTCGCTACTTGCCATAACATACCGAGTTGGATAGCGATAATTTACAAGGTGGTGAACCGACTGAACCATTATCGGATAATTTTGCGGCTTATCGTTATTGCGGAATTCATCTACGCGCACAATCACGGCATTTTCAGAAAGCGTAAAAGTCATTTGCGAAAGTTTTTTCTTTAAGTCCGCTTCGGAAAGGTCAACGTGATTGTACTGTTCGTTGTACTTTATTGTAATTTTGTCAAGCTCCGATTTTATTTTGTTATCGCGCTGAGAAATTATTTTTTCCAAATCCTCATTCTTTTTTCTAGCAAACACTTCATCGCTTTGATTGCGTTTTTGAACCCGATTGTTTACCTCGTTGATTTGAACTTGGTATTCCGCATTTATTCGAGATTCAACGCTGTTTTTTTCCTGATTCTCTTCTCGCCTAATGCTTGTTTTTTTATCCCGACACCGCGCAATCATATTCAAGTAATCAGTGCTGTCCGTAAGATTTTTGCTATCGCCCAAAAGTTCGTTCAATTTTTCAGAAGAAGAAATCGGAATTGATTCAATCACAGGAATGGTTGCGGTTTCAACATTTGTAAGTCGCACATTCAAACTAAGGTAGCTTCCAAGTTGCTCAAAATAGCCGTACACCAAATATTTTGCGCCAAGTTGTTTTCCAAGGTCAACCGCTGCCCTATCGCTCACGTAGCCAGAAGCATATTGGTAATTTAGTTCGCGCTCAATTTGACTTTTGCCGCTTTCACTGCGCTCTTGCAAAATGAACTTTGTGTTTTTTCCCAATTCCGTAGCAAATCGATTTGAAATGTATTTAGAAAGATTTTCTGTGTCGCTAGAAAAATCTCCTATTCCAAGTGTAACGCTCTCTTCTTCAACTGCGGAAGCAATTTTTTTTGCAATGCTCACAATTGCAGAATCGAGTTCCATTGCATCTTCACAAAATGCAGAAAAAGAAAAAAGGGCAAAAATAAAAAGTAAAAACTTTCTTGGCATATTTTACTCCTGTGTTTCTGCCCAAACTTGAACTTCAAAAATGCTGCGTTCAACATTTTGCTTTAACTCGTCTTGCTTTGCGTTTTTTACAGGAACATTTTCCATTGCTTCTTTAATTTGCGTTTTGTAAAGATTTTCATCGATTGCGTAAACAACAATGTACTGGTAGCTATCTTCAACGCTTTTGTCTAACTTGTCGATTTTGCGCGTTTGAACCCAATAGTCAAGTTCTTTTCCAAAACCATTTATTTCGTTTCGCGAAAATGAAGAAACTAATTCGTGAAGATACGTTTCTTCTTCATCTTCTAAGTTTCCATTTAGCTCGCCGCCAAATTTTTGTTGCACGTAACTTGAAAGTTCTTTGCTAAATTGACTTTGCGCATTAAAATTGTCTACCCAAGATTTTAGCACTTTTAGATTTTTACCTTTTTCTTCCGCAAAGAAAATCTTGACCCTTCGCACACATGTGTGAAAACTAAGCAGCCTCCATTTTGGGCAGTTTCAC
>CALCEK010000006.1 GCA_937900125.1 uncultured Treponema sp.
GCGGATTATGTCTTTATCCTTGACCCGTGGTGGAATCGGAGCGCCGAGCAGCAAGCAATCGACCGCACGCACAGAATCGGCCAGACAAGGGCAGTCTTCTGCTACCGCCTGATTGCGAGAGGCACAATCGAAGAAAAAATCATGGAGCTGCAGCAGAAGAAATCAGACTTGTTCAGCGCAATCATTTCTTCCGACGGCCAGCAGATTAAACGCCTTAGCGAAGAAGACATCAACTATCTTTTAAGAGGATAAAAATGAGCAAGGATTTGGAATTTTTCAGTGAAGAGCTACTGTCAGAGCTAAAGCACGCAAATGAAAAAGCGTCGGGAAAAAAACGAATCGATGAAATGCGGGATTCGTTGCAAAAGGTGGAAATTCCTGACAGTTTTACATTTTCCGATGAAGAGCTGAAAAAACTTGATTCTCTGAAAGAAAGCATTGCGGAAGAACTCCTGAACACGGGGATAAACTCTACCAACATCAAAAGTTATGGAAGACGGCTCTCCAGCACGAATACAACGACAAAAGTAGACTATTGCAAAAAACTTGCGGAAGCGCTCTGTAATCCAGCTAGTTTTTTTGTTTACTACACAAGTTTTAACGAAAACGGAAAAATTCTTTTTGAAAAACTTGCATTCGAGCAATTTGTTACTAAAAACGACCTTATAAAATATGCGCCGTCAAAAGAAAGATATTCCTTTTACCAATATGATGTACGTAATGTTCCAATGGCTTTTGCCTTCACGATGGAATGGGGAAAGTTTGCCTTCATTCCTCCTGCAACAAAAAAATGTCTTCAAATAATGCTCTCCAAATTTCATGAGAAAAAAGAGTTTACGGAAGAAGATTTTAAAAAATCAGAAGGCTTTTTTTCGTCGCAGGAAGGACTTGAATTTTTCATCAACCTGCCGCAGATTATTCAGGTACTCACAGACACGAATTTTTTTGAGAGGGAAATCGGAGCTGTAATCTTAAAAGGCACGCTCACTAAAATTGAAAAAATCACCGCGTTTACGAAATTTACAAAAAAAGCAGATTTTTCTGCTTCAAAAAAATTTTTTTCGTCAATAGATAAACAGATAGAAAAACTTCACAATGCCCGAGTAACGCTCGCACTTTCGTTCCTGTCGTTCACAATAAACATTTTAAAATCCACAAAAGCTGGAAAAGAAGAATTCCTTTCCCTCCAGTCAGAGCCTCAAAAACTTTTAAAAAAACTTGTGGAAATCTTCTTTACGACCAGGGAGTTTATTTTTGACAGGAAATTTGTTTATCCCCATGCCTCACTTCGATACTACAGCGAGAGGGAGATAAAAGAACACAGAGCGGACACTTTCAACAAACTTTTTCAGCTCATAAAGGAAACTCCCGCAGACAAACCAGTGGATTTTGAGGAATACGTCTCGCTTCTGACAGAAAAAGGGATGTTGTCTTTTTTTCCATCTGGAATTGAAGCTGAAGTCTATTATAGCAGTTTAGGCTCTTCTCTTACATATGTTTACAACGACAAGGTTTATATCAGAAATGAATATTATTACTACGGATTTATCCACAATCAAGCCTGCACAAATCTGTTCCTCACGCTCGCTTCTATCGGTCTGTTTGAAATCAATTGGGAGTTGCCATTCAAAAACCCTCAATCCAAAGCAGACTCTGCAGATTGGGAAAATGATACAAATCTATACCGCTTCGGGAAAATCTCGCACATAAAGATGACTGCGCTTGGAGCCTATGTGTTTAATCTGACCGACAATATTCAAATCGAGGGCGTAAAACAATTTGTACCGCCAAGCCTTGATGAATCGTCGCTCATTATCCACATTGACGAGGGCGACAAATCCATGCAGATTTTCCTGGAGTCGTTCTGCATTCCGCTGTCGCATACGCTTTACAAGGCGGACGTTCTCCGTCTCAAGAAAAAATGCACTACTCCTGATGAAGTGACGGCAATTTTCAGCACATTGAGCACAAGAGCGAAAGGAAAGCTTCCTAAAATCTGGCAGAACCTAAAAAATGACATTCTTGAAAGTTTCGTCTCGCTAAAACAGGAAACAGAATGGATTGTTTTCCCGCTCGAAAAGCAAAAAGCCTCATTCCTTCGGGAAATCGAACAACTCTGCCGAAGCGAAATCTGCGTCAAGATGGCAGGAAAACGAGTCGCCGTTAAAAAAGAAAAATTAGCGCAATTTAAAAGACGGCTTGAAGCGGCAGGATTTAAGGTGCTGTAATTTTCAGTTTCCGTTTTGGGCGTTGCAGTTGTTGGGAATTTTCCGATTTATTCATTTATGGTCTTACCATTTTCCTCCGTCATCTCGATAAACTGGGATTTGTCAATTCACAACTTCATACCTCAATCGGATATAGGAATTCCGCAAAACAGTGCAGTCAATCAATTTCAATACTCCTAATCCAGATAGCTCATTGTCCGAAACCAAAGACCGTCCATCAATCAATGTAGGCGTATCCTTACCGCCAATCAATATTGGCGCAACAACAATATCCACATAATCGAATAGCTTTTCTCTAAGGAACAAGCCATTTATTGTTCCTCCCGATTGAATGGTTAACCTATTACATCCACATTCATTCTTCAAACGTTTCAACGCTTCGGGGAGAGAATGTTGCTCTTGGAAGATGATATGGAGGTTGTCCGAATCCACAGAAAACGCAGGATGAGAAGCATTCGATGTGATGATGACCGCCTGTTTTGACAACGCACAGAAATATCTCACTCCATATTCTGTCAGATGATGATTGTCTAGTAGCACAAAGGAGACTGGTGTTTTGGCAGGCATTTCTTTTTCATTGACACCCATTTTGGCTTGCACACGTCCAGTATTAAAAGACCATAAATCAGTGGTTTGCTCAATCTCATAATATTGATTCAAGCCTTCTTTTACTCCTTCTATCTTTGGAAAATCTTTATCGACATCCAGTTCATCTGTTGCCCCAGTGCTTATTTTCCCGTCAACAGACATAAGCATAAACAATGTTGTTGTTGGTCTATCCATCCTGATTCTCCTCCGCTAGCGATTTTTCTTGAAGCCTCGACGAAGCCCCATATCTTCGACCGAAAGATACGCTCTAAAGATAATAAATTTTGGTGGCAATCGACAAGGAAAATTTAAGGAAAGCTAAATCTGACATAATCAACCTCGATATTCCATATTGCAAATGCCTTTTTCAAAATCCTGCAAGGTTAGCTCCTTTTCTTTTGATTTTGTCCGCGACCAGTAACGCCGTTACAATCGGCATTGCCATCTGGCTTGTTCGCCCCTCCCAAATGACGACCGAAGAAGCCGCACTCGTTCAAGAACAAGTCCATCGCCTTTATTTCAAAAAGCTGGTTTTGTTTTGGATCGAACGCCAAATCCATGAGCGAAAGGTAATCATGCGAGAGCGTTTTCAGTTGCTTGCGAACTTCGTCCTTTTCTTTCGACAATCGCTTTCAGAATGAGCGAACGGCACAGCCTCTGCCGTAACCATCATAATTTTCATAAGAGTTCTCCTTAAAGAAAATGTAAGATTGCAAGATTTTATAAAGAATTATAACACATCTACGGCTCTTTGTAAAAATTATTTTCTGTTTCTTTTCATACCGCGGCAAAAAACTCTTCCACAGATTTTACTCAACGAGGGTCCAGTTTGCTTCGTTAAAAATGTCATCGTGCACAGAAAACCAATGCCCGTCAG
>CALCEK010000007.1 GCA_937900125.1 uncultured Treponema sp.
CCATTTTTCCAGAAAGAACGGTTTTTGCTAACACTTTTCCTAATTGAACTCCTTCTTGGTCAAAACTGTTGACATTCCACAAAAATCCTTGGAACATTACTTTGTTTTCAAAGTGTGCAAGCAATGCACCTAGAACTTCGGGGGTAAGTTGTTCGGCATAAATTAAACTAGAAGGGCGTTCGCCTGGGAAATTTTTGTTTGGGTCGGAATCTGATTTTCCACATGCAAAAGCGATAATTTGTGCTGTTACATTTGCTGCAAGTTTTGTTTGGCTAGTTGAATTTTGGATAACAACGTCTTTTCCGCATTGATTTTTTTTGAACGCGATAAATTGCATTGGAATAATATTTGTTCCTTGATGCAAAAGTTGGTAAAATGAATGTTGACCATTTGTTCCAGGTTCGCCAAAAATAACTGGACCTGTTACATAATCAAGTGCCTCTCCCGCGCGATTTACGCTTTTTCCGTTTGATTCCATGTCAAGTTGCTGCAAATGCGCTGGAAATCTCGAAAGTGCTTGTGAATAGGGGAGTACCGCTGTTGACGGATAAGACAAAATGTTTCTTTCATAAAGCCCAATCAAAGCGTCCAAAAGAGCCGCATTCTTAAGAATATCTGAATTCGTTGAGTTTTTGTCTTCTTCGGCTGCGCCATTCAAAAATCGTGCAAACACTTCTGCACCGAATGATAAAGTTAAAATTGCTCCTCCAACCGCAGATGTAGATGAGTAGCGCCCTCCAATAAAATCGTCCATAAAAAATGCAGCCATATAATCTGGATTTTTTGCGAGTGGACTTGTTTCGCTTGTAACAGCAATCATGTGTTTTGAAGCTGAAAGCCCTTTTTGCGCAAGAAATTCCTTTACAAAAGATTCATTTGTGAGCGTTTCGAGCGTTGTGCCACTTTTTGACACCAAAATAAAAATCGTTTTTGCAATATCAATTGAATTTAGCACAGAAGCCGCATCATCTGGGTCAACATTTGAAATAAAATGGGCATCCATTTTAAAAGTTCCGTTTGCTTTTGCCCAATTTTCTAGTGCAAAATACATTGCGCGAGGTCCTAAATCTGAACCGCCGATTCCAATTTGACAT
>CALCEK010000008.1 GCA_937900125.1 uncultured Treponema sp.
ACAATTCCTTTTTTGCAATCAAAACCGACACTTTTTTGTCAATTCGATTAAACGTAATTATTCCATCAAGGCGATTTCTAAATTCTGGAGAAAAAGTCTGATTTACAACGGAATGTAATGCAGAGTTACCACCACGATTTTCTCCGCTTGCCGAAAAGCCAACAGAAAGAAGATTTTGTTCGCGCACACCTGCATTACTGCTCATAATTATTATGGTGTTTTTAAAGTCCGTTTTTCGCCCTTTGCTGTCGGTTAATGCGCCATAATCCATCATTTGAAGAAAAATATTAAAAATGTCGGGGTGAGCTTTTTCAATTTCATCGAATAAAACTAGGGAATAGGCGTTTTTGCGCACAGAATCCGTCAAAAGTCCGCCCTCGTCAAAACCAACATACCCAGGGGGAGAACCAATAAGGCGGCTTACGCTATGCTTTTCCTGATATTCGCTCATATCAAAACGAATTAAGTTCATTTTAAGGAAATTTGCGAGTTGTTTTGCAAGTTCTGTTTTGCCACACCCTGTAGGTCCGACAAACAAAAATGCGGCTTGGGGGCGGCCACTATCTCTAAACCCCGCACGCGCTCTTTTTACCGCAAACACAATCGTCTTTATGGCTTCATCTTGCCCAAAAATCTTAGATGACAAATTTTCTTCCAAATTCAAAAGCACGTCTTGCTCATTTGATGACATATTTATAGAAGAAATGTGCGAAATTTTTGCGACAGTGTGCCTTATAGCTGAAGCAGAAACAGTTGGAATGTCTTTTTCAGAATGATGAATTTTTAAAAACGCCCCCGCCTCATCTAATATATCGATTGCTTTATCTGGAAGTCGGCGGTCTGGCAAATAGCGAAGTGAAAGGTCGATTGCCTCTTTTAATGCGGAAGGAGAATAGCGAACATTATGGAAATTTGCATAGCGACTTTGGATTCCGCGCAAAATCTCCAAACACTCCTCTGGAGAAGGCTCTAAGATTGAAATTTTCTGAAATCGTCTGCACAAGGCACGGTCTTTTTCAAAGAATTTTGCATATTCTTCAAAAGTTGTAGAACCAATGCAACGCACTTTTCCTTCAGAAAGAAGGGGTTTTAAAAGATTTGCGCCATCTAATGCACCACTTCCCACCGCACCAGAGCCAATAAGCATGTGAATTTCATCTATAAACAAAATGGCATTTTCTTTTTTTTGCAAAGATTCTTGAATCTGTTTTAGACGCTCTTCAAAATCCCCGCGATATTTTGTTCCCGCAAGCAAAGCCGTCATATCAAGCGAATAAATTTGACTATTTTGCAAAAGGTCAGGAACTTCGCCTTGTACAATTTTGTAAGCGAGCGCATACGTTACGGATGTTTTTCCAACACCCGCATCTCCTACATAAAGCGGATTATTTTTTGTACGCCGACACAAAATTTCAACTGTGCGTTCTAATTCCTGCGTTCTGCCGATGGGCTTTTCAAGCTCGCCTTTTTTTGCTTTTTGAGTAAGATTTTCTGTAAAACGCGAAAGAGCATCGCTTGAATTAACCTTAAATTGTTCTTCTGATTTTTCTTGAATATTAGAATCGGAAAAATTTTGTCTGCGGAGTTCCCCGATTTTTTCTAAAAGATTAAGCCGTGTAAGCCCCGAATCCTTTAAAATTGCTGAAGAAAAATTGTTTTCTTCGTCAAAAAGACTCACCAAAATATCAAAAGAATCAAATTCAGTTTTTTCGGAATACAAACAATGTGTTTGAGTTCTTTCTAAAACATTCTCAAGCCCCACGCTCATAATTAAATCCTCTGAATCAGAATCAGAATCAAAAGGAAATTGTGGAACATTTTCATTTAAAAACTTTAGAATCGTTTTTGAAAGTTCTGAACATTGTATGCCACATTCACTTAAAAGCATATCGACCGATTCGTCAAAAAGCAAGGAATACAACAAATGCTCAGGGGTAAAAAATTCATTTTTTAAGCTTTTTGCCCAAGAAAGTGCTAAAGAAAAAGATTTTTGGAATTCTTTTGAAGGTTGTATCGGCATTTTAGGCACTCTCTATTTTGCACACAAGCGGAAACTCTGCTTCGCGAGCCATTTGCGTTGTGCGTTTTACAAGAGTTGTGGCAATATCATAGGTGTACACGCCAACAACCGCGCTTCCATTTGTGTGAACAGTTTCCATGATTAAAATGGCATCATTTGTGTTTTTGTGAAAAATATTTTTTAAAACCAAAACAACAAAATCTTTTGTCGTGTAATCATCATTTATTAAAATAACTTTAAATTTTGGAATTAAATATTCTTTTGAGCGTGTGTCTGTTGTGACAACAGTTTCTTCATCTGCAAAATAATCCATGCACAAAAGTATAGCATAGTGTTTTTGACTGTGCTATACTCTTTTTATGAAAAAAATCATCTTTGTAAGCGGTGCGTCTAGCGGAATGGGTGTGGAATTTGCCTTGCAAGCTTCAAAAGAAAGCGCGATTCTAAAACAAAAAAACTCATCAATCCCTTTTGCCGATGAAATTTGGCTTTTAGCCCGAAGAGAAGACAAACTTTTTAAGACTAAATCAATGATTGAAAACGAAGCGGAAAAAAATGGACTTTCTGCATTTTACCCAAAAGCAGTTTGCATTCCGCTAGACCTTACGGGGAGCTATGGTGCAAAAAAAGTAAAGAAACTTTTTGAAAATGAAGCAAAATCTGATTCTTTTGAAATAGTGCTTTTGATAAACAATGCGGGTTTTGGAACTTACGGCGAATTTTACAATACAGACGTAGAGCGCGAAATGGAAATGATTGACTTAAATTGCACTTCGCTCACTGGAATTACAGGATTCGCACTCCCCTACATGAAAAAAGGTGACAGAATCATAAATACCGCAAGTCTTGCGTCTTTTTTGCCGCTTGGAAATTTTGCAGTTTACGGAGCGTGTAAAGCTTACGTTTTAAGTTTTACGGTTGCATTACGAGCGGAACTAAAACAAAAGGGCATAAAAGTAACCGCATTGTGTCCAGGTCCTGTTAGCACAGAATTTGCCGCTGTCGCTTCTAAAGGAGCAAGGCTTAAAGTAAAAAATGGACTTTCGGCACAAAAAACCGTTGCTCATTGCCTAAAAAAATCCCGAAAAGGCAGACTTTATTCGCT
>CALCEK010000009.1 GCA_937900125.1 uncultured Treponema sp.
TCTCAAAGACACAAACGGCTCAATATGAGCTTTTACAGGTCGGGAAGCAAGGCGGATTTTTACGAATGCGTCAAAAGCACAATCGGGGTCGTAATTTGAAGGCCAAACGATGTCGTCAGCAATCAAACCTTGACAAAACAAATCGCTATCTTTTCCCAAAACAACCAGATTTTTATCTTTATCTAAGGCGGCAACGTAAAGCGGTTCGTGCGAACTTACCCCCAAGCCACGCCGCTGCCCAATAGTATAATGCTCAATTCCGCGATGTCTTCCTAAAACTTTTCCATCAAGGTCGATTATGTCGCCTGGAATTGAAGGTTTGTCGCTAAAAAGATGGTCAAAATATTCTGGGGGGATAAAATCTTGGCTTTCTTCGCGTAAAGCGGCCTTTAGTCCGCGTTCCTTAGCCATTTTAAACACCTCTTTTTTGGTATAACAAGAGAGTGGAAAACGAACTTTTTCTAAAACGTCCGAAGGAATGCGGTGTAAAAAGTAAGCCTGATCCTTTGTAGCGTCCATAGCGCAGGCTATTTGGGCAGGTTTTTTGAAACGATTTTCATCTTTTGAAGAATTTGCGCCATAAAGTTCACACAAGGCTTCTTTTCCGCGAACAACTTTTGCATAATGTCCCGTACAAAAATAATCATATTCGATTCCCAATTTTTTAATTCCCGCAAGAAGTGCGCCAAATTTTATAAATCGATTGCATCTAATGCAAGGATTCGGAGTTCGCCCCGCCCTATATTCCGCCTTAAAATAGTCAAGAACTTGCTCTTGATAGGCATCGCGCACATCAATCACGTGATAAGGAATCCCATACAAAGCGCAAAATTCCTTGCAGTCATTGATGTCTGTTTCCTCGCCTGGTCCATAGCAGCTATCATGCAAAACAGCTCCAGCGGGCAAAGCGGGCATATCGCCCTTCCACAACGCCATTGTAACGCCTGTAACAAGGCAGCCTTTTTCTTTTAGCAACAAAGCCGTCATTGTAGAATCAACCCCACCAGAAAGTCCCACAACAACCCTATCTCCCGCTTTCGGCATTTCCAATTCAACATATTCCATATCGATTTACTATACAAAAAAAAGCGCGTATCTTCAAGGCACAAAACGATGTTTTGCTCGTCCTGTCATGTTATGAGCCATAGGCGTTGCCGAAACATCTCTTTGCATAGCGAGCGGCTCTATTTCACCTTGTCGTAATGAGTCCACATACGGATAATCTTTACGACACCCTCATATTTCTCTTCGCCGACTATAACCTCTTCATTTAAGATTTCGTAGACCAGCCTATGCTGAATGTTGATTCTGCGTGAATACAAGCCTGATAGGTTTCCTACAAGTGCCTCGAAAGGCGGCTCCAATGGATTTCGTTTCAATATTTCGATGAGTGACTTCGCCTTATCGTCAAGCTTCGCGCTCTTGAGGTTCTTGATGTCCTTTGCAGCCTGCTTGTCATATTTGATGAGGTACACCGCTACCACCCGACTTCATCTTCGCCTAGGCAGTCGTCAAGCGACGTGTTTTTTCCTTTTATCAGGGATTCCGACATTCCAGGAACGGAATTCAAGTACAGCGTTTCCTGAATGGCGTTCCAGTCATCTTCCCCCACAAGCACAGCGTTCTTCCCCTTGTCATTGGTAAGGGTTAGGGGCTGGGAATTGTCATTGACGAATGCCATGATTTTGAATAGGTTGGCTCGCGCCTTTGTCGCCGTCATTGCGTTCATACAGGTCTCCGTTTATGTACAGTATAGCGTACATCAGCAAAAAATCAAGCGTTGCCGTTGCCAGCCGAAACATCTCTTTGCAATGCAAACAAAAATTCCGCCCCCAAAAGAACCGCCTTTTTGCAAAAAGAGCACGCGGATTCTTCGGAGCTACACCCTCAGAACGACTCGCAAACTCCCCTAAACATTTTCACAAAAAAATCCTGCTTGATAAAAGGCAAATACGATAGTATACTAATCAATATGGAACATAATATGATACTTTCCGCATCTGGCTGGAGAAAAGTGTTCGCGCAAAGTGGAAATTGTGAGGATTCGGAGGCTGAAATTTCAGAAACAGACCTTGCGCTTTGTGCATTGATTGGAGAAAGTTTTGCAGAATATTTGGAGGAAAAATTCCCTCAAAAAGAAATAATTGTAAGCGTTGCAACCGACACTCGCCCAACAGGAAGAGATATCGCCGATGCAATAATAAGAGTTTTGCTTGTAAACGACATTAAAGTGCGATTTTTGGGAATTGCCGCCGCTCCAGAAATTATGGCTTACGCACGTTCCACGGACGGTTTTGTTTATATTTCGGCAAGTCACAACCCAATTGGATACAATGGAATTAAATTTGGAGATTCAAACGGCGGTGTTTTAGAAGGGAGCGAAACTCAAAAAATTGCAGATAGTTTTATGGCAAAATGCGTCGCTCCAAAATCGGAAGAACGCGCCTTAGAATTGTTAGCGGCCGCAAATGATGAAGCCTTAGCAGACGTTTATAATTCAACTCGACTTTATAAAAAGGAAGCTTTAAAAGCCTATTCTGATTTTATGAAAATTGTTGTTAGCGGAGCAAAATCAGAAGAGGCTCAAAATAAAGTTTTAAAAGCGATTAAAGATTACATTCAAGAACACCCCATTTCTGTAGTTTGCGATATGAATGGTTCGGCAAGAACACTTTCAATCGACCAAGCATTTTTGGAAAGCTTTGGAATAGATTTTCTTCCATTTAATAACCAACCAGGTCACATTGTACACGCAATTATTCCTGAACCCGAAAACTTAACTTTTTGCTCTGACGTTATACAAGATTTGCAACGCGACGGAAACAAATCTGCCCTTTTAGGCTATATGCCTGATTGCGATGGCGACAGGGGAAACATGGTCTACTGGGACAATGCAGAATCTTTGGCAAAAACGATTGGAGCGCAAGAAATTTTTGCCCTTTCGGTTATTTCGGAAACGGCATTTGAATATTGGAAAAAACAAAATATTTGCGGAAACGGACTTTTGTGGAAAACACAAAATCGCTACGGAAAACACGCCGTTGTTGTAAATGGGCCAACTTCTATGCGGATTGACGATATTTGTAGAGCGATGAATTTTGAACTTTTTAGGGCAGAAGTTGGAGAAGCAAATGTTGTAAATCTTGCGCGCAAAAAATGGCTAGAAGGCTACACTGTAAACATTTTAGGCGAAGGCTCTAACGGCGGAAACATAACGCATCCGTCTTGTGTGCGCGACCCGATTGCAACACTTTTTGCGGTATTAAAATTGCTTTCAATTCGCGACACAAAAAATTCAGATGGTAGCGTGAACAAAGGACTTTTTCACATTTGGTGCGAAAAATCAGGGCAAGAGTTTAGATACAAAGATGATTTTACACTCTATGACATTTTTGGAACAATTCCTGCGTATAAAACAACTGGTGTTAGCCAAGAGCGGGCAATGCTCAAAATTAACACAAGCGATGTTGGGCTTTTAAAGGAAAAATTCCACAAGGTGTTTTTAGAAGAATGGGAAAATCATCTCGAAGAAATGGATGCCATTTATGGAATTAAAACTTATGAAGCCATAACAACAAATGGGATTCAAGAAAAACGCGACGTTGAAAATTGGAACAACCAAAAAGGCGGTTTAAAGATTTTGTTTTATGATGAACAAAAGAAGCCCGTCGCGTTTATTTGGATGCGTCCAAGTGGCACAGAACCCGTCTTTAGAATTATGTGCGATGCGCGAGGTCAAGAAGAAGCGGCAGAACGTAGTCTTTTGCGCTGGGAAACTTCAATGCTCCGCAAAGCAGATTCATAGTAAAGACGACTTTGAAAATGCGATGTTCTAAGTCGTTGTATTTCAACAACTTAGAACTCGACGGCATCTTAAAAAAAATTATCTAAACTGAGTTTTTCGAGATGCCCTAAAATGTACTTATGGTTTTAGTTTAAAACCTAAAAATAGTTTGGAGGATTTGTATGGACAAAAATGAAATTCTTTCTCGCGCAAAACAGTACATCGCAGAAGAAAAAGATGAAACATTCCGCAAAGAAGTTGAGGAGCTTTTGAACAAAAAAGATGACCCCGCCTCTTACGCTGAACTTGAAGATAGATTTTATAAAAGTCTTGAGTTTGGAACGGGCGGACTTCGCGGAATTATGGGTGGTGGCACAAACCGAATGAACACTTTGAACATTTCTAAGGCAACTCAGGGACTTGCAAATTACATTATCAAGGCTTTCCCAGAAGATGCAAAAAATGGAACGCTAAGTGCTTGCATTGCATTTGACAGTCGCCACAACCACGACAAATTTAGCGATGTAACCGCGCGGGTTTTTGCGGCAAACGGAATTAAGGCGTATCTTTTTACAGGAATGCGCCCTACTCCAGAATTAAGCTTTGCGATTCGAACTTTAGGTTGCAAAACGGGCGTTGTTGTTACCGCAAGTCACAATCCACCAAAATACAATGGTTACAAAGCATATTGGGCAGACGGCGCACAAGTTACTGAGCCGCACGACACAGCAATCATCGATGAAGTAAATGCCGTTACCGAGCCAAAACTTATCGATAGAGATGTTGCAATCAAAGAAGGAAAAATTGTTTTAATCGACAAAGAAATCGATGACAAATTCCAAGCAATGATTAAGGCAAATTTGTATCGTCCTGAATTGATAAAAGAAAAAGCGAGTTCGGTAAAAGTTGTTTACACACCGCTCCACGGAACAGGTGCAATGCACGTTGAAAAAGTCCTTGGCGATTTAGGCTTGAATGTCATAACCGTTCCAGAACAGCGCGAAGGAGACGGAAACTTCCCAACTGTAGAAAAGCCGAATCCAGAAGAAGCTCCAGCGTTAAAAATGGCAGTGGAGCTTGCCGAAAAAGAAAAGGCCGATGTTGTTATGGCGACTGACCCTGATGCCGACCGCTTTGGAACTGCATTCCCAGGAAAAGATGGAAAATTTGTTCTTGTTACAGGGAATCAAATGGGGGCACTTTTAGCAGATTACGTGCTTCTTTCAAAAAAAGAATTCAACAAAATGCCAGACAACCCAGTTTTGATTCGCTCTATCGTAACAAGTCCGTTTGTTGACGCAGTTGCAAAAAGCTACAATGTAAGCGTAAAAGAATGTCTTACAGGCTTTAAATGGATTGCAGCCGTTGAAGCAGAAATGGAAAAATCAGGAAAAGAACATTACGCTTTTGGGCTAGAAGAAAGCTATGGCTACAAAGTAGAAAGCGAAGTTCGCGATAAAGACGGCGTTTCTGCGGCAGCAATGTGTGCCGAAATGACTCTTTATTGGGCAAGCAAAGGAAAAAGTCTTCTTGACCACCTAAATGACCTTTACAAAAAACTTGGATACTTTGAAGATGCTGCAATTAGCAAATATTTTGAAGGTATTTCAGGACCAGCGATTATGGGCGGAATTATGACAAAACTTCGCACCGAAGGCTTAAAAACTTTAGGCGGCAAAAAGGTTCTTTGCATTCGCGACATTCAAGAAAGCGTTTCTTTTGACCCTGCAAATCCATCGGTAAAAAAGCCAGTCGATTTCCCAAAGAGCAATGTTTTGCAATTCTTCCTTGAAGACGGAACTGTTGTAAGCGCACGCCCAAGCGGAACAGAGCCAAAGATTAAATTCTACGTGAATACAAAAGTTCCTGTAGAAGGCGAAAGCGACGAAGGTCTTGCAAAAGCAAAAGAAATAGCGCACGAACTTTGCAATAAAATTTCAGCAGAAATAAATGCCATGCTAGACGCAGCAAAATAAAAAATAAGAGGGGGCAAATTGCCCCTTTTTGCTTTTACAATTTCAGGCACTCTCTAGAAAGTTGCTTTAGCGAATTTTTAGAGATTCCCTTTCTTTTGAAAATGGCTAAATGTCATTGAAAAACTTGCACGTCCTTGCGTAACAGAACGCAAATTTGTACTAAAGCCAAACATCTTTGCCATTGGAGCTTCAGCGTGAATTATATTTCCGCCGACTTTTTCGTCCATACTGCTGATTATGCCGCCCCGTTGCGTAATTTGTCCCATTGCATCGCCTACAAATTCAGTAGGACATTCAATGTCAACACTCATAACAGGCTCTAGCAAAATAGGTTTTGCTGCGTTACAGGCTTTATCAAAAGCTTCTGCGGCGGCGGCTTCAAAGGCAAATGTTGTAGAAGTTAATGGGTCGTATTCAAAAGAAAGAAGTGTAACACCAATATCCGCACACGGATAGCCCATTTGTATTCCAGAAGAAAAACAACTGTTTACACTGTGTTCAATTGCCTCAAGAATTTCTTGTGGAACGTCAGAAGGAATCTTTGCAGAAGAATTGTATAAGTTTCCCTCCCCAGTTTCGCGCGGAAAAACACACAATTTAAGACGAGCGGTATTTTCTTTTCCGCCAAGAGTGCGACTAAAATCTTCGGCATATTCAACTTTTTCACTCACAGACTCGCGGTAAGTTACTTGTGGCGAACCGACTCGGCAGGCAATTTTAAAATCGTCCTTAAGTCGCGTAACAAGAACGTCCAAATGCAACTCTCCCATTCCGCTGATTATAAGCTGTCCCGTTTCTTCATCATCGCGATGCGTAAAAGTTGGGTCTTCCCTGCTTAAAATTTCAAGCGTTTCAGAAAGCTTGTCGCGGTCGCTCAAAGTGTCTGGCTCTAAGGCTACAGAAATTACAGGTTCTGGGAAATTTACATTTTCCAACAAAATCGGCATTCCCTCACTTCCGAGCGTGTCTCCCGTTTGCGAAAGTTTCAAGCCCACAAAAACGGCAATGTCGCCCGCAGAAACGCTATCCATTTGATCCATTCGATTTGCATTTACGCGCAAAATTCTGTTTACTCGCTCGCGTTTCTTTTTTGCCACATTGTAGATTTGAGTCCCCGTGCTGATTTTTCCAGAGTACATTCTAACAAAGCACAAAATGCCCGCCTCTCTGTCATATTGAATTTTAAAAACGAGGGCGGAAGGCGTTTTTGATTCAGGGTCGCATGGAACTGAAACAGATTCTTGCGTGTTTCGCTTTAGTAAAATTCCTTGCGCACTCGGAACTTCTGTTGGAGAAGGCAGGTAATCTACAATAGCGTCCATCAATGGTTGTACACCTTGATTGTGCCTACTTGAGCCACACAAAAATGGAACTAAACTTCGATTTATTGTACATTCGCGGAGTGCCGCTTTTAATTCGCCTACAGAAATTTCTTCGCCCTCAAGATATTTTTCGCCTAAAGCGTCATTGTTAGAAGCAACCGCGTCAATCAATTTTTCATGCCAAACTTGCGCTTCTTCTTTTAAATTTTCAGAAATTTCAGAAATTGTGAATTTTTCTCCCTCGGATTCAGAATCCCAATGAATTTCCTTCATATTTAAAACATCGATTATTCCGTCAAAATCTTGTCCCGCCCCGATTGGAATTTCAAGGGCAACAGGCTCACAAGAAAATTTTTCGCGCACATCGTTCATTGCACCAAAAAAGTCCGCACCGATTCTGTCCATTTTGTTTACAAAACAAATTCGCGGAACGGAAAACTCGTCGGCTTGTTTCCAAACAGTTTCCGTTTGTGGCTGAACCCAACCAACAGCACAAATTACGGCAACCGCGCCGTCTAAAACGCGCAAACTGCGTTCCACTTCTGCGGTAAAATCAACATGACCTGGCGTGTCTATAATATTTATTTGGCAACCTTTCCATTCGGTTGTAATTGCGGCACTTGCGATTGTAATTCCCCGCTCCTGCTCCTGCTGCATAAAATCCATTGTTGCAGCACCATCGTCAATTTCTCCGATTTTATGAATTTTCCCCGAATAATAAAGGATTCTTTCGGTTGTTGTTGTTTTTCCCGCATCAATATGAGCCATAATGCCGATATTTCGCATTTTGTCGAGCATTTCTTTCCTCCGGCAAAAAAAAAGGCGCTTCAAAACAAAGCGCCCGCTATGCTCGATACTGGACTTGAACCAGTGACTTCTACCGTGTGAAGGTAGCACTCTACCACTGAGTTAATCGACCGAATGACAATATAGTATCGAAAGGCGCATTTTCTGTCAATCGGCGCGGACTGCTAATCGGCACTTTTTTGCAGATTTTCCACCTCTATGTCCGCCCGGGGAAGCCTTTCCCAGCTGAAAAGGGCCAGGGCTTCCTCCAGCGACAGGGGCTGCTCCTGCTCAATAAAGCCGCACAGATGCATGATATGCCCCACCAGCCCCTGCTGCGTGCAGGCACTGCGCAGAAAGCCCATGTCAATATCCTTGTCCCGCTTGGAAAGCCGGCGGCCGTCGGGGCCGACCAGCAGGGGCAGGTGGCAGTAGCAGGGAGGCTCTACACCCAAAAGGCTATACAGGTAGCGCTGCACATGAGCAGAGGGAAGCAGGTCGCGCCCGCGAACCACCTCGGTCACGCCCATGGCGGCATCGTCCGCCACCACGGCCAGCTGATAGGAGAAATTCCCGTCGGCCCGGCGGACTATGCAGTCCCCCACGTCCCGCTGCATATCGCAGCGCTGCAGGCCGTAATGCCCATCGGTAAAAAAAGAGCTCCCCTCCCCCACATACAGCCTGCGGGCTGCCTTCCGCTCCGAGCCCAGCCGGGCGCGTTCAGAAGGAGAGAGTCCCCGACAGCGCCCGGAATAGACTGGCGTACCGTCGGAGGCATGGGGGGCGCTTGCGGAGAGCAGGTCGGTCCTGCGGCAGAAGCAGTCGTAGACCAGCCCCTGCTCCTCAAGGGCGGAAAGCGTTTTCTCATAAAGCCCGTCCCGTCCGGACTGGAAGGGCACATCCCTGTTGTCCCATTCCAGCCCCAGCCAGGTCAGGTCGTCCATAAGCAGGTCGGCGTATTCGCGCCTGCAGCGCTGGCGGTCAAGGTCTTCTATGCGCAAAAGCCAGGAGCCACCCTGCTTCCGGGCAGAGAGCCAGGAGAGGAGAGCGGCATATACATTTCCCAGGTGCATACGCCCGCTGGGTGAGGGCGCAAAGCGACCGGTCACAGGGGACATCACAGGACTCCGCCGCAGAGCGCAAGGATATGCTCTGGAAGCGGGACCTCGAAGCGCCCGCTCTTTCCGCCGGGGGCAGGCACCGTGAGTCTCCTTGCGCAAAGCATGAGGAGCTTTGAGCCCCGCTCTTTTCTCAGAAGCCTGTTCAGCTTGAAATTTCCGTGCAGATCGTCACCGACGACAGGACTTTTTGCGAGGGCCAGGTGGATTCGTATCTGGTGCATCCGCCCCGTGCCAAGCACGAGCTGGACAAGGCTCAAGGTCACATCCGTGCCGGGCAGTTCCCAGCTCCGCATAAGCGTCACATGGGTAACCGCCTCCTGCATTTTCCCGCCCTTCCCGATCGGTGCGCGTATGGTGGCACTCTCCCCGGGCAAGAGAGGCTTTCCTGCTATTTCAGGGACACCGAAGCAGACTGCCGTGTACTCTTTTTTTACCTGCTTTGCCCCGATAAGGGCCGTCCATTTCGCGGCCGCCTGGGGAGTTTTTGCCACCACCAGCAGGCCGCAGGTCTCTTTGTCCAGGCGGTGCACCAGATGAATCCGGTAGCCCAGCTCCTTGGAAAGCTCCTCGTCCAGAGGATGGGCAACTCCCTGCCCTCCCTGCACGGAAAGACCGGCGGCCTTGTTCACAATAAGTATTTCATCATTTTCATATATAATGGGGCAGCTTTTCATCCGAAACACTATAGGAGAGGTTCCTGAAAATGACAATGATCTTCCGGCGTTTTTTTATCGCCCTCTGTATTTTTTTTCTTTCCAGCGCCGCTTTCGCGGACTTTCTTGTCTCGGAAAAATACGGCTACACGATTGGTTTTCCCGAGGGATTCGATG
>CALCEK010000010.1 GCA_937900125.1 uncultured Treponema sp.
TTTCCATGTAACCGAAAGGCAAATTTGCCCAATCCAAATCTTTCGCCATTTTTTTACCTCGATATAAAAAAAAGTATCACTATGGAAGATTTTTTTCAATTATTTTGGCTTGGTTTTGTTGATTTAACATCATTTGCGTACGCTATTACATCAATGGGCATCGCATTTGCTGCAACCGAAGACAATCGGGTGTTTGCGTATGAGCTTTCAGGCTACACGGCTTTTTTGCTGGGGGTTCGGAGTGTCGCTCCCTATGCCACAATGACCAAAATTGGGTGGAGGTGCTTGGTTTGAACAGGCTCATCGTTGCTGACGGAACGGAAGCCGAAATCGAGCAGGTCATGAAGAAAATTAAGAACAACACACTGTCCGTGTTCAAGGGGGACTATGTGGGTGTAAATCCGCTTGATGAAAAAGACGTGTGGGATTTGAGGACAGAGTTCATCGAGAACGAAAAAAGCTCTGCCCCCTGTTTTTGCTACATTCTCAGGGATGTAATCACGGTTAAATAAATCGATTTTTTATCCCAGCGCAACGTCAAGAACCATCATCAGGGCAAAGCCCAGGGCAAAGCCAAGCGTACAGATGTCTGTTTGCTCGTCCTTTGTTGCCTCTGGAATCAGCTCTTCCACAACGACGTACACCATTGCACCGGCCGCAAATGCCAAAAGATATGGCAGAAACGGCAGTACAAACGATGTGAGAAGAATCGTGATGATTGCGGCAATTGGCTCCACAGCACCGGAAAGCGTTCCGTACGCGAAAGAGCGGCGTTTCCCGTTCCCCTCGGAGCGAAGCGGCATGGAAATGATTGCGCCTTCAGGAAAGTTTTGGATTGCGATTCCCAGGGAGAGGGCGAGTGCGTCTGCTGATGAAATGGAGCTTCCTCCGTTCAGTAGGCTTGCAAATACAACGCCGACAGCCATACCCTCTGGAATATTGTGCAGGGTGACGGCAAAAACAAGCATCATTGTCCTGCTTATTTTGTTTATCGATGATTTTGGACCTTCTGGATTTTCTGCCATTGCGTGCAAATGCGGTGTAATTTTGTCCAAGATGAAAAGGAACGCAATGCCTCCAATAAAACCAATGAGCGCGGGAACGAACGCAAGCCGTCCCATAGGCTCTGACATATCCATTGCGGGAATCAGCAGCGACCACACTGATGCGGCAATCATTACTCCGGCGGCAAAACCGAGAAGCGCACGTTGCACAGCATTGTTCATCTCCCGCTTCATGAAAAACACGCAGGCAGAGCCGAGCGTGGTTCCCAAAAATGGAATTGCAAGTCCCCAGTATACTGTGGGGGTCGATTCGTGAAGTTTTTGAAAAATCTCTTCCACCATACGAAGATTATACTGAAAGGCGATTGCGAAAAACAAGCGAATGAAAGATGCAGATTTGTGCAAAGTGGTGTAAAATAGATGTAGGCTTGAAAACTTGCTGAAAGTGAGTTTTTGGAGCTTTCCATAATCAATATTTGTGTTAGGAAACAAACATTTTAGTTTCATTCAAATCTCAGGAGAATCTCCCATGAACAATTTCACATACTACGCGCCCACAAAAGTCATTTTCGGAAAAGGCACAGAATCCCAGGTTGGAAGCCTTGTCGCAGCCCAGGATTGCAAAAAGGTCTTGCTTCATTACGGAAGCGGCTCGGTCAAAAAGACGGGATTGCTTGACCGCGTAAAAAACAGTGCCGTAACAGAGATAATCCTTGCAACAAACCCCACTGTGGAAGGCGACCAAACTGCACTCTACATTCAGCATAGGCTAAAGGATGTGCTTAATGCCGATGGAATGCCTTGTGTGGTAACGCGATTAGCAAGCGGGCTTCCTGTAGGTGGCGACCTAGAATATGCTGATGCCGTAACGCTTGCTCGTAGCTTTCGTGGCAGAGTGCGAATATAGTTTTGCCCTTGCAACAAAAAGGAATGTGGGATATTATATAAGGTATGGATTGCATAACATTTTCGGACGTTTCTTTTGCCTATCCTGCTGAGGAGGCGGAAGAACAGCCCCATTATATATTCAGTCATTTTTCAGGAAGCATACCACCTTCTTTTACGGTGCTCATAGGCCCTAATGGGTCGGGAAAGTCTACATTTCTTATGCTTGCGAGTGGGCGACTTATTCCGCAGGAGGGGCAGTGCCTTTTGTTTGAAGAAGATATAGCACACCTTGATGAAAATACTCGTAGCGAACTTGCCTCTGTTATCTATCAAAATATGGAGTTTGACGAAAAGGGCAGCGTAAGCCACTTGCTTGGTATTGTGTACAATAAAGGCACCTTTAAGGGTAGGGCACAAGGTTTAGGACATGGAGATTTGCTTGCAGAAGTAATTGAGCAGTTTGAGCTTTCGAGTGTACTTGACCACGGACTTATGAAACTTAGCAAGGGGGAATTACAGCGCGTGCTCCTTGCCTTTAGTATGCTATATGGAAGTGCCGCTATATTTATGGATGAACCGTTCTTTGCGCTTGAACCTAGGCAAAAGGAGAGTGCCTTAGCATATTTACGCGATTATGCCGCTCGC
>CALCEK010000011.1 GCA_937900125.1 uncultured Treponema sp.
ATATCACACTAATAATAATTGGAGAACAAATAAATATGATTACATAATCATTTGTTGAATAAATTTTATCAATCATAATTAACCTAAGATATCAAAAATTATTTATAATATTAAATTTACTTTTATTGTTTAACAAAATGCAAGTACATCCAAATATAAAAAATCAACATTATCTTTTGTCAAATACGATAATATTTTATTAAGGTGAATAAGACTGCATAACAAATTAACATCAGGATCTTTTTCACCGGAGTAATGTTCTATAATTTTTTTTGTTACAAGAAAAAAGCCACTCCCAGGTTCCCCAGAAATAATTGAAATCTTTTAGCAAGTCACGCAAATCTTGCCCCTAAACCCAATTTTTTGTATAATTATTTTGATGAGTAAGTATATTTTTGTCACAAGCGGTGTTTGTTCAAGTTTAGGAAAAGGCGTTGCCACAAGTACAATCGGAAGTCTTTTAGAGTGTAGCGGGCTAAAAATCGCAATGATGAAGTGCGACCCATACATAAATGTAGATGCGGGGAACATTAGCCCGTTTCAGCATGGGGAAGTTTATGTTACCGAAGACGGTGCCGAAACAGACCTTGATATAGGAAACTTTAGCCGCTTTACAGATGTTCGGCTTACAAGTGAAAATTGCATTTCAATCGGAAAAGTGTACGAAAATGTTATCCGCAATGAGCGGGCAGGTCGTTATAATGGGCGAACTGTTCAGGTGATTCCCCACATTACTGACGAAATAAAGCGGTGCATTCGTCATTTAGGCACTACCAGTGGGGCAGACGTAGTTATAGTAGAAATTGGAGGAACTGTTGGCGACATTGAGGCGGTTCCGTACTTAGAAGCCGTGCGGCAATTAATCCGAGAAACTGGAAAAGGCAATGCGCTTACAATTCACTTAACCTTGATTCCCGTTATCACTGGAAATGAATTAAAATCTAAACCCACGCAACATTCTGTTAAGCAATTGCAAGAGGTTGGAATTCAACCTGATATTTTGTTGTGCCGTTGTTCCGAAGATGTTGATTTAGCAATGAAAAAGAAAATCTCTTCTTTTTGCAATGTTTCTGAGGGGGCGGTTTTTGTTTCTCCTGATATAAAACAATCCATTTATGAATTGCCCGTTTTGTTTCACAAGGAAGGTTTAGATTCAAAGGTGCTAGAAAAACTTTCGCTGGGAAATAGGACAACCGATATTCGCAAATGGACTGATTTTCTTGAAAAACTTTCGCATCCAACGCAAAATGCTACAATCGCAATGGTTGGAAAAAAAGACTATTTAGATAACTGCTATAAATCTGTACAGGAAGCACTTTTTCACGCAGCTATAACCGCAAACAACGCTTCTCTTTCCATTAAAAAAATTGATGCCGAAACTCTTGAAAACGCAAGCGATATTTCAGATTATTTCAATGATATTGATGGGATTGTCGTTCCAGGGAATTATGGTCAGCGGGGATTTTTGGGATTGCTTTCTACAGTGCGCTTTGCACGCGAACACAAAATTCCATTTTTGGGAATCGATTTGGGAATGCAACTTATGGCAATTGATACGGCACGATATTTGTGCGGGTGGGAAGACGCAGACACAACCGAGTTTATGCAAAATTGTGCGCACCCTGTTATTAGTTTGCCAGAGGAACAAACACTTCCGTCCGAAGGAATTATCAAATTGGGCGCAAATCCTGTAACTATTTACGAAAACACAAAATTGTATTCAATTTATAATTCAACACAAATTGTGGAACGCCACCGTTCAAAGTATACATTTGACCGACGCTACACAAAATCAATGCAAGAACACGGGCTTGTAACAAGCGCAGTGGCAACTTCGGACAATCAAACAGAAGCTTTCGAATGGACTGCTCATCCATGGGGAATCGGGGTGCAATATCACCCTGAATTTATAAGTCAACCATCTAAGCCACATCCGTTGTTTACTTCGTTTATTCAAGCCTCCCTTCAAAAAAAGGAAGCGGAATGATAAAACGAAAAAACATATTTTTCCTATGGGAAATCCTTTGTTTATCATTTTTTTTCTCTTGTTCGCTCGATTATGAAACTCAAATTAACGCGGATTCCTATACGCCTGAATTTGTATTTACAAATTTGACCCTTCATCGTTATGAAAAAGAAAAACTTTCAATAGAACTGCAAGCTGAACTTATGGAGCAATACAAGGGAAACGCCGCTGCCTTTGCAAAACAAACTGAGTTTACCACGTGGACAAGCGATGGGAATCTTGATACAACGGGAACGTGCAAATTGATTTCCATAAATAGCGATGAAAAATTATACACTTTGTTCGGGGATATTCACATTTACAATGAAGGGGAAAAAGTCAATATTGAAGCGGACAATTTGCGCTATAACGGAAAAAACGAGCAGTTGACCTCTGGAAAAACAGAAAGCGTCCATATATTTAAAGACGACCTTGACCTAACAGGACTCGATTTTTCTGCAAGTGGCGTAAGCCATTCTTACACTTTTGCGGGAAAAGTTCACGGCATAATGCAAACAAATGATTCTGAGGCTGAACATGCGGAATAAAATGCTTGTCCTTTCCGCCATTTTAATCTTATTTCAAGGTTTTATTTTTCCCGAAACAATTACGTTCCAAGCCGACAGTATGAACGGAATTTCTGGCGGTGAAAAAGAACACACAACCCTTTCAGGAAACGCATCTGTCGTCACAGAATCAATGGAAATTTCTGCTGACACAATAGAATTAAGCGGCAAAGATTTCAGATTCATTAAAGCAACAGGTCAAGTTTCTGGATTAAACAAAGATAGCAAACTTGAATTTACTTGTGGTACAATGAATTACGATAGAACAACAAAAATTGCAACTTTGCAAGACACAGTGCATTTAATCGACATTGAAAATGACGTTACCGCAGACGCGCAGATAATCGAATACAACCAAGAAACCGAAATTGCCGTTATGCAAATAAATGTAAAATTATTGCAAAAAGACAATGTTTGCACGTCCGCCTACGCTGTTTATCAAAAGAAAACGCAACTTCTTAATATGGAGGGAAATCCTAAAATTGTACAAGGGAGCGACACTTTTCGCGCCCAAGAAATTCTTTTAAACCTTGATACACAAGAAATTCAACTTGACGGGCGAGTAAAAGGCTCGGTCACAACAAAAGAGGAAAATTCAAATTCGGAGGAACATTAATGGAAAATGAAATAAGCGAAAATGTTGATTCCGAATCGGATTTACTTTCGCTCCAGAAAAATGCGGAAGAAATTAAAATTCCGTTGCACCATTTACAAGTAAATTCTTTGCATAAGTCATTTGGAAGGAAGCGCGTTGTAAAAGGAGTTGAGTTTTCTATGCAAACAGGCGAAGTGGTAGGACTTCTAGGTCCAAATGGGGCGGGAAAAACGACCACTTTTTATATGATAGTCGGTTTTTATCGTCCTACAAGTGGCGATATTATTCTTGATGACAAAAGAATCACAAATCTCCCGATGTACAAACGTGCAAAATTGGGAATTTCATATTTACCGCAAGAGCCTTCGGTTTTTAGAAAATTAACGGTTGAAGAAAATATCTGGTCAATTCTTGAAACAAGGCGAGATTTAACCCACCAGCAAAAAAAAGAAAGGCTTGAAGAACTTATTGACGAATTTGCAATTGGCAGAATCCGAAAACAACAAGCATACACTCTTTCTGGTGGCGAGCGAAGACGAACCGAAATAGCCCGCTC
The DNA here is from genome assembly GCA_937900125.1 of uncultured Treponema sp. Taxonomy (GTDB): domain Bacteria; phylum Spirochaetota; class Spirochaetia; order Treponematales; family Treponemataceae; genus Treponema_D. Next base: position 3,723 of record CALCEK010000011.1, read on the forward strand.
TCTTGCGATTGAACCGAAATTTCTTCTACTAGATGAACCTTTTGCGGGAATCGACCCTATTGCTGTGGCCGACATAAAAGGCATGATAAAATTGTTAGCAAAACGAGGCATTGGGGTACTCATAACCGACCACAATGTTCGCGACACACTTGAAATAACCGACCGAGCACTTATCATTTCAACTGGGCAAGTAATAATTCAAGGCAGCAAAGAAGAAATTCTCAACTCACCCGAAGCACGAGAAATCTATTTGGGAAAAGATTTTTCAATGTGAAAAAAATCAAAATGTTTTTATTACAACAATTATTCGCTATTTAGCATACAAAAATGCGAAAAAAAAACCGCCCCAATGGAGCGGCTTAATTCAATTATTCAGGTGAAACAGGAGCAAGTTTTTTTGCTTCTTTTGCAGCCTTTTGAGCTTTATTTTTGCTGGCAGCCTTGCAGAATTTGCAAACTTTAACTTTGTTGCCATCAACATCCTGTTCGTACAAAATTTTTATTTGGGTCGCACCACAAACAACACATTTTCCACGACCATGATTAACTTCTTTACGAATTCCAGTTCCGCGATGTGCTTTTGACATGACTTACTCCTTCTTATCTGAATCAGTAGATTTAGCCTTTTTTGAAGGTTTATCACCAACTTCAGGAAGTTTATAATCGACCAACTCAAGGATTACAACATCAGCAGAATCTCCTTGTCGCTGTCCCATTTTTAAAACACGTGTATATCCGCCATTGCGGTCTTTCATACGCGGTCCAATTTCAGTAAAGAGCTTATTTAAAATTTTTTCGTCAGCAATAAACTTAGCAGCAATTCTTCTGTTATGCACAGTGTCTGCCTTTGCACGAGTAATTAGTTTTTCCGCAGCTTTCCGAACTTCTAATGCTTTAGACTTAGTTGTTGTTACCCGCTCATAGCGAAACAAAGAAGTCACCATATTGCGTGACATAGCACGACGATGGGCAGAAGTACGTGAAAGCGGATTAAATCCATTCATGTGGTTCATTCGTTCTCATCCTTTTGTGTACGAAAATCGGTATCCTTAAGATGACTATAATCAGTCATACCCAAAGAAAGTCCACGCTCCTCTAGTTTAGCCTTAATTTCTTCAAGGCTCTTTTTACCAAAGTTACGGGTCTTTGTAATATCCTCTTCCGTTTTCTTGGTTAATTCACCGATTGTGTGAATATTCGCATTCTTAAGACAATTTGATGAACGAACAGAAAGCTCAAGCTCATCAACATTTGTGTTTAACAAATCTATAAGCCGTTCATCAGCTTCATCTAATTCATCAACACTAGTAAATTCACTTTCATCAAAATTCACGAAAATGGAAAAATAATCTTCCGCTATTCGTGCAGCTTCAGCAAGAGCGTCAGCTGGTTCGATTGTTCCATCTGTCCAAATCTCAAGAATCAATTTGTCGTAATCATTACGCTTACCTGCTCGACACGGTTCAATACGATACTTTACTTTTTTGATAGGAGCAAACATACAGTCCAAAGGAAGCCTTGTTAGGTCATCATTTGTAACGTCATTATCTTCCTCAGAAACATAACCTCTGCCCAAAGTAACAGTAATTTGGATATCCAAATGGGCACCTTCCATCATTGTAAAGATTTCAAGTCCCTTTGTCATAATCTCCAATTCACCAGTACGAGCAAAATCTTCACTCATAATCTTATGATTCGGTTTGGAATCATAAGAGAACTCAAAGTTAAGCGTACTCGTTTCAGCGTCATACGGCAGGCGCAAACGAATCTGTTTCAAGCTATTCAATATTTCCAATGTATCTTCTGATACACATGGTATTTTATCGTATTCGCTGGAAATTATATGAAGACCACCATCCGCATTGTACGACGTAATCTTTACAGCAGAGATAGCATACCCTTGAATTGAAGACAGAAGAACTCGTCTTAAAGTGTTTCCGACAGTCGTTCCAAAGCCTGGTTCAAAAGGATGCGCATCAAATTTCCCATAGTTTGGATTCGTTTCGATATGCTCAAAAGTGATGTTTTTTGGCTTCTTAAGTCCCTTAAGCAGATATTTGCGAGCCATTTGAACTCCTTATTATTTAGAATAGAGCTCAACCACGAGCTGCTCTTTTACATCGG
>CALCEK010000012.1 GCA_937900125.1 uncultured Treponema sp.
AGGGAGTTCAAAAATACCATTGACAAGGTTTTTCAATAAATTCCCTTACGAATAATACAAAATTGCATTTTTGCCGTTGCCACTTGACTTTTCGCCATTTTGCTTTATTCTATCAATGACAGCCCCCACTTGTTTGCGGAAGTAAGAGCGTTCTTGTGCGTAGCTATTATTGGCGATAACCGTCTTTATAGCATCTGTCGCTTTTTTCTCTTGACAAAAGACACAACATAATAGAATGACGCGCAAATTTATCACCTACATATTTTGAATAAATTGACATATCAAATACTTAATTTTATACTTCTAAATGGAGAATTTTATGATGAAAGTTGTGTGTTTTGGGGAATTGATGATTCGAATTCAACCTGCGGATTATTATCGCTTTGTTCAAGTTGATTCGATGACAACTACATTTGGCGGTGGAGAAGCAAATGTTTCTGTTTCGCTTGCGCATTATGGACTTGACAGTTTTTATGTTACAAAACTCCCCGAACACGAAATTGGTCAAGCGGCAATAAATTCGCTCAGGCGATATGGTGTAAACACAGAATATATTGTTCGTGGCGGACAAAGAATCGGAATTTATTACAATGAAAAAGGAGCTTCACAAAGAGCTTCAAAATGTATTTATGACCGACAGGGTTCTTCAATTCAAACAGCGAATCCTAGTGAATTTAATTGGGAAAAAATCCTTGATGGCGCAAAATGGTTTCATATCACAGGCATTACACCAGCTTTGGGCGAAAATATGCTAACTGCTTGCATTGAAGCCTGCAAAACCGCACAACAAATGGGGGTAACTGTTAGTTGCGATTTAAACTATCGCGCAAAACTTTGGACAAAAACTGAAGCTCAAAAAGCAATGAGCGAAATTTGCAAATACGTTGATGTTTGCATTTCAAATGAAGACGATGCTTTTGACGTTTTTGGAATCAAGGCGCAAAATTCAGATACAAAAAAAGGCATTTTGGACGAAGAATCCTACAAAAGCGTTGCAAAACAATTAAAAGAAAAATTCCCAAATTTTAAAAAAGTCGCAATTACACTTCGTTCATCTGTAAACGCAAACCGCAACGACTGGCAAGCTCTTTTGTTTGACGGCGAAAAATATTATTTTTCAAAAAAATATGAGCTTTGGATTGTTGACCGCGTAGGTGGCGGAGACGCTTTTGCAGCGGGGCTAATTTATTCGCTTTTACAAGGAATGGAATGTCAAAAAGCAGTTGATTGGGCAGTTAGCGCAAGCGCACTAAAGCATAGTATTATCGGCGACTTTAATATGGTAAGTGTAAGCGAAGTTGAAAAACTTGCCTCTGGCGATGGTTCTGGAAGAATACAGCGTTAATTTTTCAGTTTGTAAACGCTAAGATATTTGTCATTTGGGCAACGCAAAAAATAGTCGGCAAGAGTTTTTCGGCTTTCCTCTGGAGTTTTTGCATTTAGCATTTGAGTTTTAAAATAATGCGCAAAGCTAAAATTCAAGCAGTAATAAGAAAAAAATCGCTGAAGTCGCGTTTTGTAAAATTCAGGCGGCTGGAATTTTTCAACATCAGAAATAAAATCAAGGGCGATTTTTTCTGCATCGACTTGTTGCTTTTCAAAAAGATTTTCCTTTCCAAAAACTTTTGCACTTAGTTCGGCAAAAATCCATGGCTTTTGCGCGGCAGCACGGGCAATCATAATCGCAGAAATGTGCGGGGCAATTTTAATTGCGTTTTTTGCAGATTCTGAATCGGAAATGCAACCGTTTAGCACAATTGAAATTTCAGGATAGCGAAGTGCAAGACGCTCAACGTATTCATAACGAGGAATCGCACGATATTTTTCTTTTTTAGTTCGCGCATGGAGGGTAATCATTTCAACGCCATTTTCCACAAGCATATCTGTAAAAGAAAAAAAATTGTTTTCGCTAAAATTTTCATCTCCAAGCCGACATTTTACCGAAAGCCTTTTGTGTTCCCCCGATTCCTGTTCGGCTATGCAAAGAACGGCTTTTACTTTTTTAATTAAGTCCAAAGTTTCAGAGAAAGGTTTTGTCATCCAAGCAATTCCAGCACCCGTTTTGTATATTTGTGGCGCAGAACAGCCAAAATTCAAATCAATTCCACGTCCACCAAGTTTGCAAAGAACTTTTGCGGCATCCGCCATTGCATTTGCAGAAGAGCCTGTCAGTTGCCACACCATTTTTTGCGGAACAGTTTTATTGATTAGATAAAAATCTTCAAATGGTCCTTTGCATAAAAGCGATGAGGCATTTATCATTTCCGTAAAATATTCATCGCAACCGCCAAAGCGTTCCACCAAAATGCGAAACGCTTCGTGGCTTAAAGTTGCCATGGGAGCGGCAATAAGCTTCATTTTTTTAAAAGCGATTCTATTGTCGTTGCGGCAAAATCAACATAGCCTTCTGTAAGCGATTCGACTTCGCCATTGTCTACAGTAACAGACATTTTTTGTTCTACTGGAATGCGTGAAAGAACTTTTAAATTAAAATCTTTTGCGATTCCTTCGATGTTGCTTTCGCCGAAAATTTTAATTTCTTTTTCACAATCGGGACATTTCACGTAACTCATATTTTCGATTAAGCCCAAAATCGGAACATTCATCATATTTGCCATATTGACTGCTTTTTCCACAATCACTCGAACCAACTGTTGCGGACTTGAAACAACAATTATTCCATCTACAGGAATGCTTTGGAAAACTGTTAGCGGCACGTCCCCCGTTCCCGGCGGGCAATCAACGAACATAAAATCAACATTGTCCCAAACAACGTCTGTCCAAAATTGCCGCACCGCACCAGAAATCACTGGACCGCGCCAAATGACTGGGTCAGTTTCATTTTGTAAAAGGAAATTCATTGACATAAGCTGAATGCCACCTGCACTTTTTACAGGTTTTAAAAATTCAACTTGAGAACCATCGGAAGCGGTCATAACGCCACCTTCGGCTTTTTCTTGCGAAACACCAAATGCGGTTGGAATTGAAGGACCTGTTATGTCGGCATCCAAAATTGCACAACTGTAGCCGTCATGCTGAATGTGAGAAGCGAGTAAACTTGTTACAAGAGATTTTCCGACTCCGCCTTTTCCGCTTACAATCGCAATAACTTTTTTTACCGATGAACCATCGTGCAGTTTTTCCCTAAAATCTTGCGCACTTTTGCGTTCCCCGCAACCTTCTTTGCCACATTTTGAACAGTTGCTTGAGCAATTTTCGTTATTTTCAGCCATAAAAACCTCT
>CALCEK010000013.1 GCA_937900125.1 uncultured Treponema sp.
CCGTGGTACGTAATTTTCCATTACAGTGTTTCTCCACACTTGCGGCAAACGCGAATTTTCTTGTCGCCGTCAATTTTATACCCTGCTTTAACAGGACGTCCGCATTTCTTGCAGACGAGTGCTACGTTTGAAATATCAAGAGGAGCTTCTACTTCAGCTATGCCACCGGCATCCTGCTGACTTCTTCTCTTGATTGCCTTCTTTACAAGGTTTGCACCGCTTACGATAACGCGAGCGTGTCCATTCTTTTCAAAAACGCGAACTACAGTTCCACGCTTTCCCTTGTCTTTTCCAGCAATGATTTCTACGTTGTCATCCTTATGAATTTTGTGTTTAATTTCCATAATGATTTCAACTCCTTACAGTACTTCCGGAGCAAGTGAAATGATTTTCATAAAATCTTTATCACGGAGCTCGCGTGCTACTGGTCCAAAAATACGCTTTCCCTTTGGGTTGTGATCTGCATCAACGATAACGCATGCATTATCGTCAAAGCGAATGTATGTTCCGTCTGGGCGGCGGTATTCTTTCGCAACACGAACGATTACAGCCTTCTGTACTGAACCTTCTTTGATTGTAGATGTAGGAATAGCTTCCTTAACAGCTACCACAACGATGTCACCAATACCTGCATAACGGCGGTGTGAACCACCTAAAACCTTTATACATTGAACCATCTTGGCTCCGGAGTTATCGGCAACAACCAAATTTGATTGCATCTGAAGCATTTTCTAACTCCTTACCTTATTTAGCTCTCTCGATAATTGAATCGAGACGCCAGCACTTATCTTTGCTGATGGGGCTGCACTCTACAATGCGAACTGTGTCTCCTTCGTGAGCTTCGTTCTTTTCATCGTGAGCCTTGCACTTCTTAGTACGAGTAACATATTTCTTATAAAGGCGGTCCATCTTTTTAGTATCGATAGAAACTACGATAGTTTTGTCCATCTTGTCACTTGTAACAATACCAACAAATGAACGCTTTGAAGCCTTTTTCTGAACATTCTGTTCTTCCACGGTCAGCTCCTACTTAGTTTGCTGCAGAAATCTTTTCAGCGGCAGCCTTGCGAAATTTCTCAAGGTCCTGCTGGTGAATAAGTGTATTCAAACGTGCAATTTCGCGACGAAGAGTACGCTTCTGCAAAGGATTATCTACATGGGCCATAACTGCCTGGAAGCGAAGGTCCATATACTGTTTCTTTGTTTCTTTAAGCTTAGCAACCAATTCGTCGTAAGAAAGATCGCTGTCTTTTTTCTTTTTGTCTGCCATTTCTTACTCCTTAGTCGATTGTTGGCTTAAATGCCACTTTTGTTTTGATTGGAAGCTTACTTGCAGCCAAGTGCATAGCCTTTTCTGCAATAGCCTTATCAACACCGGCAACTTCAAAAAGAATCATGCCAGGTTTAATGTTTGCTGCCCATAATTCCGGAGCACCCTTACCTTTACCCATGCGAGTTTCAGCAGGTTTCTTGGAAATAGGCTTATCTGGGAACACACGAGTCCAAATCTGACCCTTACGTTCCATACAGCGGTTGATTGCAACACGAGCAGCTTCAATGTGCTTTGCACTGAGCCAAACCGGTTCCATAGCAACTAATGCTACTTCACCAAAATCCACTGTATTATCACGGGTAGCACAACCCTTTGTTCTACCACGCTGAACCTTGCGGTGAATAACTCTTTTAGGACTAAGCATTTTCTACTTTTCCTCCCTCTGCTTTTGGAGCACGGGCTTTGCGTTCACCGTTACCAGAGCGCTCGCGGCGTGGCTTTTTAACTACCTCACCTGCATCTTCGTTCTGTTCATGTCCGTAGTTCATTCCATTGTATACCCATACCTTAATGCCAATCTTACCATAAGTGGTAAGTGCTTCGTAGGTACCGTAGTCAATGTCTGCACGGAGAGTGTGAAGAGGAACACGTCCTTCCTTATGCTCTTCGCTTCTTGTCATATCTGCACCAGCAAGACGACCAGAAAGACGAATTTTAATACCCTGTGCACCGTTCTTCATTGCATTTGAAGAAGCCTGCTTCAAAGCTTTGCGGAAAGAACCGCGTCCAGCAAGCTGACGTCCAATATTCTGAGCAATAAGTGAAGCATTAACTTCTGCACGCTTTACTTCTTTGATCTTAATCTGAACTTTCTTTGTAAGCTGCTTCTGGATATCTGCGCTAATCTTTTCGATAGTAGCGCCCTTGACACCAATAATCACACCTGGGCGTGCTGTATGTATTACAATAGTTACACGCTGAGGATGACGTACGATTTCGATTTCTGCAATGTCCGCATTTTTGCACTCTGGGAGTTCGCTAACCAGCTTGCGGATTTTCATATCCTCAAGGAAAAGGTCTGCATACTCACGAGAGTCTGCGTACCAGCGAGACTGCCATGTCTTGTTTATACCAAGACGTAAACCGATAGGATTAACTTTCTGACCCATTTACTTTCCCGCCTTCTCGTCAACTACAACAGTGATATGGCACATACGGCGCAAGAGCTGATCAGCACGTCCGCGTGCACGGAACCATAATCTCTTGAGACGAGGACCTTCGTCAATGCGAATCTCCTTAACGTACAACATATCTTCATCGAGCTTCTTATTTGCATTAAGAGCATTAGCAACAGCAGACTTGAGTGTACCGTTGATAAGCTTTGCACCCTTCTGAGGCATAACATCGAGGATTGCCATAGCCTCTGAAGCAGACTTACGCTTTATAACATTAGCTACTGGGCGTACCTTTGTAGGTGAAGCGATAAGGAATTTTGTGGTTGCTTTGTAACCTGTATTTTCAGCCATTTTATAACTCCTTATTTACCAGCTGCTTTGTCACCGCCATGACCCTTGAATGTACGTGTTGCAGCAAACTCACCAAGCTTGTGGCCTACTAAGTTTTCTGTAATATATACAGGAATCCATGACTTACCATTGTGAACAGAAATAGTATTTCCAACCATTTCTGGAATTATTGTAGAGCAGCGTGAATAGGTTTTAATCATTTTCTTATCAGCTGCTGATGATTTGTTCATTTCAGAAACCTTTTTGTAAAGAGACTTCTCTACGAAAGGTCCTTTCTTAACTGATCTTGACACGATAAACTCCTACGCTACTTCTTGCGACGACTGATAATAAAGCGGCTTGAAGTCTTTCTCTTGTTGCGTGTTTTGTAACCACGACAAGGCTGACCCCAAGGAGTAACAGGCTGATGTCCCTTACCAGCGCCTTCACCACCACCAAGTGGATGATCCACTGGGTTCATTGCCATACCACGAACTGTTGGGCGAACACCTCTCCAACGAGAGCGACCTGCTTTACCAAGACTTGTGTTCATGCGGTCTTCGTTTCCTACGATACCGATTGTGGCATAACATTTACCATTAACACGGCGCTGTTCTCCAGAAGGAAGACGAATTGTAACATACTCACCTTCTTTTGCAGCAACCAAAGCTCCAGCACCTGCTGAACGAACAAGCTGTCCGCCACGACCAAGTGTAAGCTCAATGTTATGTACTGTAAAACCTACAGGAATTACAGAAAGTGGAAGTGCATTTCCTACAGTTGGAGCTGCGTTTTCGCCAGACATAATCTTCTGACCTACAGTTAAACCCTTTGGAGCAATAATGTAGCGCTTTTCTCCATCTGCATAAGCAATAAGAGCGATATCCGCACTGCGGAATGGATCATACTCGATTGTCTTTACAGTTCCAGGAATACCGTGCTTGTCGCGCTTAAAGTCGATTTCACGATACTTTCTCTTGTGACCGCCACCCTGGTGACGTACAGAAATACGTCCACCCTGTCCACGGCCAGCCTTTGCAGAACGACCGGAAGTCAGGCTTTTTTCGGGTTTATCGGCTGTAATTGCTTCGCGAACTAAATCAATGCGTCCGCGTGTACCTTTTGAATAAGGTTTATATACTTTAAGAGCCATATGGTTCCCCTTACTTACAGTTTAAAGGCTTAAGCGCCCTCAAACACCTTGATTGTTTCACCTGGTGCCAACTTAACAATAGCCTTCTTATAGGAAGAAGTCTTGCCTGGGCGACCACGGAGTCTCTTAACCTTGCCGTTAACATTAACTGTTGTGCAATCCACAACTTTAACGTTAAAGAGTTTACGAACGGCTTCCTTAATCTGAATTTTAGAAGCATCTGAGCGAACAATAAATGTATATTTATTCTGCTCACGAAGCTCTGTAGCCATTTCAGAAAGCACTGGCTCAATAAGAACGTCTTCGAATGTCATTAGTTTGCCTCCAGTGCTGCGTAGAACTCAGAAAGGTTCTTAGCTGCGCTTTCAAGAAGGATAACCTTGCGTCCATAGTAAAGATCATGCGCGCGAAGACGATTGAAAGAAAGGAAGTATACATTGGGAAGATTACGTCCAGCCTGCTTAATAAGCTTGTCATCATCCTTAAGAATGATTACTGTGCGTTCATCCTTAGCAAAGTTGTTTAAAATCTTTACTAAATCCTTTGTCTTGCCGCTTTCTACAGTAAAATCTTCTACCACTGTAAGAGTATCTTCCTGAGCCTTCATACTAAGGATAGACTTCATTGCAAGGCGTTTTTCCTTTTTAGGAATATAATAGCTGTAATCGCGTGGTTTTGGTCCAAAAGTAATACCACCGCCAACCATAATTGGAGACTTTTTGTCACCACGGCGTGCATTACCAGTTCCCTTCTGCTTGTATGGCTTTGAGTTTGAGCCATGAACCTCTGAACGGTCCTTTGTACATGCAGTTCCAACACGTTTATTTGCTAATTCGTTAGTGATGGCATAATAGATAACATCTTCGTTCACAGGGAGACCGAAAATTTTATCATCAAGATTTATTGTCCTGAGTTCTTTACCATCGATTGAATAGACTTTCTTTTCCATACTATTCCCCGACCTTATTTCTTAACAGCGCTCTTAACAATGAGCGTGCAGTTCTTAACTCCAGGAACGGCTCCACGAACCATCAAAACCTTGAGCTCGGGGTCAACTTTCACAACCTTGAGGTTCTGAACAGTTACACGTTCATTTCCCATGCGTCCTGCCATTTTAATACCTTTCAAGCTGTGTCCAGGGGTTGTACATGCACCAGTACCACCTGCTTCGCGATGGAACTTAGAACCGTGAGTTGCACGTCCTCCGTGGAATCCCCAGCGCTTCATAACACCCTGAAAACCTTTACCTTTAGAGGTTGCGGTTACGTCAATGAAGCGTACTCCGTTAAATAATTCAACACCAATCTGGTCACCAACTTTTACTTCTCCGTCAAAATCACGGAATTCTTTAAGGTGACGTTTTGGACTGATGTCCTCTGGAAACTGTCCGGCATAAGCTTTGCTGGCCTTGTTTTTCTTTAAATCTTCAAGACCGAGTACTACAGCGTTATAACCGCATTTTTCCTCTGATTTTGTAGCAACAACAGTGTTTGGTTCGACGTGGATCACGGTTACTGGTGTCAGGTTTCCGTTTTCGTCAAAAACTTGTGTCATTCCTACTTTTTTTGCTATCAGACCTTTCATCTGAATCTCCTATTGGCCGCCATTCCCGATCCAGTGGGAACCGTACCCTTTATTTACAGAAAGTTTTGAAACCCTAAAACTTACTGTTTAATTTCTACATCAACGCCAGCTGGAAGTTCCAACTTCATAAGTGAATCCATTACTTCTGAACTTGGTTCAAAAATATCGATAAGGCGTTTGTGTGTTCTCATTTCAAACTGCTCACGTGACTTTTTGTTTACGAAAGGTGAGCGAAGTACAGTTACCTTATTGATTCTGGTTGGAAGAGGTATAGGTCCTGAAACCTTAGCACCTGCATTCTTAACCTGCTGTACGATGTCTTTTGCACTCTGATCGATAAGAGCTACGTCAAAAGCACGAAGTCTTACACGAATCTTGCCGTTTGCCATCTCATTACTCCTAGGAAATATAACGACACAGCAAAAACTGCATCGTTATATTTATCGAATCTACTCTACGATCTTTGTTACCTGGCCAGAAGCGATTGTGCGTCCACCTTCGCGGATAGCAAGCTTAAGGCCTTCGTCCATAGCGATTGGGTGAATAAGTTCACCAACGATCTTTACGTTGTCGCCTGGTTTTACCATTTCTACGCCGTCAGCGAGGTTAACTGTACCAGTGATATCTGTTGTGCGGAAGTAGAACTGTGGGCGGTATCCAGAGAAGAACGGGCTGTGACGTCCACCTTCTTCCTTTGAAAGAACGTAAATCTGTGCTTCGAACTTTGTATGTGGGTGAATTGTTCCAGGAGCAGCAAGAACCTGACCACGGATAACATCTTTCTTTTCAACACCACGAAGAAGAATACCTGCATTATCGCCAGCCATACCTTCAGACAATGTTTTGTTGAACATTTCGATACCTGTAACAACAGAGTTTGCTGTTGGACGAATACCAACGATTTCTACAGGGTCGCTCAAGTGAACAATACCACGTTCGATACGTCCAGTAACAACAGTTCCACGTCCAGAAATCGTAAAGATGTCTTCAATAGGCATCAAGAATGGTTTCTGGTCATCACGAACTGGGTCATCAAACCAGCTATCCATTGTAGAAAGAAGCTCTTCAATGCACTTTGTATTATCTGGATTGTCAGATTCATTCAACGCTTTAAATGCTGAACCTTGAATAATTGGTGTATCAGCAGAGAAACCATAACTAGCAACTGTATCTTTTACTTCTTCAACAACTAGCTCAAGCAAATCTGGGTCATCAACAAGGTCTGTCTTGTTCAAGAAAACGATAATCTTTGGAACACCAACCTGACGAGCGAGCAACAAGTGTTCTTTTGTCTGTGGCATAACAGAATCAGGTGCAGAAACAACAAGAACAGCACCGTCCATCTGAGCAGCACCAGTAATCATGTTTTTAACATAGTCAGCGTGACCTGGGCAGTCGATGTGTGCATAGTGTCTTTTGTCTGATTGATACTCAAGGTGGCGACTGTTAATAGTAATACCACGAGCTTTTTCCTCTGGAGCATTATCAATTTCATCATACTTGAGCAACTTATCACCATACTTTTTTGCACAGTAAGCTGTGATAGCAGCTGACAGAGTGGTCTTACCATGGTCAACGTGACCGATGGTTCCAACGTTCATGTGAGGTTTAGTTCTTTTGAACTCTTCCTTTGCCATGATCTTCTCCCTTTGCCTTACAGGATTATCCTGCGGCATATCTTTATTTTATGTGCTGCACTTTAAGCCAGAAAATATCACCCTTAAAAAGCAATGATACTTTCGCATACACACTTTAAACTATATAAAAAAATGAAGATGATAAAAGGAAAAGAGTCTTTACGACTAATTTATCAGAACCCTACTTCATCAATTCGAAGCAGCTGCCCGACACCACCTAACACCATCAACATTGACGACTGGTTTGGCATCTATGAGCAAGCGGAATCACAACCGCCAATCAGGACTCCTAAACGCCAAACGCATCTTAGGGTGCAAAATCTGAATGTCAGCAAAAACGCTAACAAACTTTACGATTTTTACCAGACAAATAATTGTCCGCCTGATTTCTCAAAGAACCCTATTCCGAAAACAATTCGGATTAAACGTGTAATAGTTATATACTTTTTTGAATTTTATTGCAAGTGAATTTCGTCAAAAAAAGACAAAATTTTATAAAAAAAGCTCTGCATTTTTGCAGAGCCTAATTTTAACTACCAGCGATAGTGTGCAAAAGCTTTGTTTGCTTCAGCCATTTTGTGGGTATCTTCCTTCTTTTTGTAAGCTGAACCCGTATTGTTGTAAGCATCTAACAATTCATACGCTAAAGACTCAGCCATTCCATGCCCTGTACGATTGCGAGCTGCCTGAATCATCCAGCGCATTGCAAGAGCTTCTCGGCGTGAGTCACGAATCTCAATCGGAACCTGATATGTTGCACCACCAACGCGACGACTTTTTACTTCAACAGCAGGCTTTACGTTATCAAGTGCTTTTAAAAACACATCCAACGGGTCTTTATCAGTTTTACCTTTTAAATTGTCAAGAGCTTCATATACAATTTTTACACAAACCTGTTTTTTTCCATTTAACATCATTCGCGTAACGAATTTACTAATAACAGGACTGTTGTATCTTTCATCCGGCACAATCGGACGATTCACTGACTTCTTATGTCTTCCCATGATTTATCTCCCTAATTATGCCTTTGGACGTTTTGCGCCGTATTTAGAACGACCACGTTTTCGTCCGTCAACACCGAGTGTATCTTTTGTACCACGAATAATATGGTAACGAACGCCAGGTAAATCCTTTACACGTCCACCACGAACAAGCACTACAGAGTGTTCCTGCAAATTATGACCAATTCCAGGAATATATGCGGTCACTTCAATTCCATTGCTCAAACGCACACGAGCAATTTTTCGAAGCGCTGAGTTAGGTTTTTTAGGAGTCATTGTCATTACACGGGTACAAACACCGCGTTTCTGCGGGCAAGACTGAAGTGCGGGAGCCTTCGTCCTGTTTGCAGCACTTTGACGTCCTTTTCTAATTAATTGGTTTATTGTAGGCATCGCCTAATCTCCTCTATATAATTGCCGAGCAGCACCTCGGTCAAAATTACAATCAATGCGAAAATAGTAAACCCGCTCGGAATACTTGATTCCGAACAGATTTAGTGTACTGAATTCAACAAGTTTTGGTCAAGTCCATAAATGCAGAATTCAGCAATAGACCTGTCCGATAAGTTTGTTATCGTTAGGTCAAAAATCGAAACACAAAAAACTTAATCTTCTTCGCCAGAAACGTCACCAGTGTTCAAAATCAAATCATCTTGCATATTTTCCATTTCCTGTTCAAGACTTTTTTGTTCAAGGATTTCCCTCATTTTTTCGTCAAGGTCAGAACTAGAATCATCAAACAATTTGATGTTGTTATATTGCCGCATTCCTGTTCCCGCAGGAATTACGTGTCCAATAATGACATTTTCCTTTAATCCGCGAAGTTTATCTTCCTTTCCAGCAATAGCAGCTTCTGTCAAAACTTTTGTTGTTTCTTGGAATGAAGATGCAGAAATAAACGATTCTGTTGCAAGAGCCGCCTTTGTAATTCCTTGGAAAAGAGGTCGCGCCACAGCTGGTTGTCCACCATCTTTTATGACGTTTTCATTTTCTTCGTGGAACTCGGACTTATCAACCTGTTGACCAAAGCGGAATTTTGTATCGCCAACAGACACGACTTCAACTTTGCGAAGCATTTGTCGGATAATTATACCGATGTGTTTGTCATTGATATTTACACCCTGGTCTCGATAAACAGACTGAATATCTTTCATCAAGAAACTCTGAAGCTCGTTTTCGCCCAAAATTGCAAGTTCATCACGTGGGTCAATCGCGCCATCGCTCAATTTTTCGCCAGCAACAACACGGTCACCATCTCGCACAAGCAAGCGTTTTGTAATTGGAACAAGATGTTTGTACTCATTGCCGTATTCATCGATAACAATGATTGTGCGCTTTCCTTTTACGATGTTTTCAAATTTAACCGTACCTGAAATTTGCGAAATCACCGCAGGATTCTTTGGCTTTCGTGCTTCAAACAATTCAGAAACACGTGGAAGACCCAATGTAATATCGCTCGCCTGACTTGCAGCTTTTGGCAATTTTGCTAAAGTGTAGCCCGCTTCGATTTTTTGTTTGTCTTGCAAATCATTTGTCAAAACCGCACCAACTGGCAAGTAATAAGAACCAAGCTCGTTTCCGTCCTCATCGGTAATAATGATTCTTGGCTGTTTTACGTCAAGATTCAAATTAACGATGCGGCGTTCAACGTTCTTTTTTCCATTTTTGACTTCAACGCGCTCATCTAATGTTGAACCCGCAATAATGTCTTCAAAATGAACCCATCCAGTAACTTCTGCAATAATTGGCTCGGAGAATTGCTCAACCTCACCCAATGCAATTCCTTTTTCAACAACGCAATTTGCAGAAGCAAAGTCCGCATAAATTGTTGAACCATTGGCGATTGTATACGTTTGGTCGGTACTCGTCAAATAAACTACGCCATTTCCAATAATGATAGTTCCATTATCAGAAGCAAGAACATCTTCTCCATTTTGATTGAGAATCGCAGTTCCGCGTCGAACGTAAGCTTCGTGTTCAACAAGAACTTTATCACCTTCGGCAAAAGGATATTGCTTAAAGAGTTTTGTGTAGTGCATTTCGCCACGGCGAGTGAAAAGCCAATCACCTTTTTCTGTAACAACGTGAGTTCCGCTTATGCTCTTAACGTAAACGGCATATTTCATTGTTATGTGATTATCCGAAGCACGAGTTTCCGCAGCTCCACCATTGTGGAAAGTTCTAAGCGTCAACTGAGTTCCAGGCTGACCAATTGATTGTGCCGCAATAGTTCCAACAGCTTCGCCGATTTCAACAATTTTATTGCGAGCAAGGTCTTTTCCGTAACACTTTACGCAAACACCAAGTCGGCTTTCGCAAGTAAGAACGGTGCGCAACTTTACCTTTTCAACGCCAGCTGCGTCAATTTTTGCTGCCAAGTTTTCATCGATATACTGATTTACATCGCAAAGCAATTCTTTTGTTGCGGGGTCAATAACTCGTTCTATTGAATAGTGACCTGCAATGCGTTCAGCAAGAGAAACTTTTACTTCATCTCCATCTTTGATAGCTGTGTAATCAAGTCCATTGATTGTACCACAATCATCTTCTGTAACAACAACATTTTGCGCTACATCAACAAGACGTCGTGTCATATAACCTGCGTCAGCTGTTTTTAGAGCCGTATCCGTTAAACCTTTACGCGCACCATTACTTGAAATAAAGTATTCAATAACGGAAAGTCCTTCTTTAAAGTTTGAGCGAATAGGCATTTCTATAATCGCGCCATTTGGTCTTTGCATAAGACCGCGCATTGCAGCCAACTGAGAAATTTGTTTTGGAGAACCACGTGCACCAGAGGTAGCCATCATGTAAATCGTGTTAAACTCGTCTTTATCATTTTTGAGTTTCATCATCATGATGTCAGTAAGAATCTGGTTTGCGTTTTCCCAAACCTGAATTGATTTAGCGTATCTAGCACCACCAGTAAGCAAGTTATCGTTCCACTGTTTTACAATTGCTTCAACACGTTTGTTTGCCTCATCAACGATTTCTTTCTTTTCATCAGGAACAAGAATGTCGTCCATACAAAGAGTTGCACCGTAGAATGTTGCGTTCTTATAGCCGACAGCCTTAATCGCATCAAGCATTAAAATTGTAAGCCAAGAGCGGTCAGTTGAATACAAACCAGTCAAAAGCTTTTCGATAGCTTCCCTTGTCAACGGAGTTTCGCGGTTAAACAAAACATCTAGTTGTTTGCAGAATTCTTTATCGGCTAAAACGTTTTCAAGGAGTTCTGGGGTGTACGCGATTGCTTTGAATTTTTCTTCAATGACTGACTTGATGATTTTGTCGCTTTCCATATCGTTGTGGTAAACGCTTTCAATCATCTTTTTGAGTTTTTTGTCATTCATCTGCTCGTTATAATAGTCAACTTCATCGGGCATTTCTTCATTGAATGCAAGCCGACCCGCAGAAGTAAGAATGTAACGGTCATTGTTCAGCAAAAGCGAATCCATAAGTCTGCGGATTTTTATATCCACAAGAATATGTTCAGCGGCTTCAACAGAAAGTTCTGAATCGGACAAATATCTTCTTCCAATTAGTCGAAGCAATTGTTCCGCATCTTCGCTTTCTCTTTCTATAGAAGATTTTCCGAAAATCCCATAGAACAAAGTAGAAAGTCGCTGTTCACGAGAAACGATTCCCATCAATTCATCGTAACGAGCATTTACAGTTTGCTCAAAAGCTTCTTTTGATTCAGATGAACCAAGCGATGAATCATATTTTTCGCTGTCAACAGTATGGTAGAATTCGTTAAGTTTGAGTTTAATATCCTTATTTAGCTTTGCTTCTTTTGCAGAAACTTTGCCAAACACCGTATTGTCATTCAAATCCTTAAATTTTTCACGAATAATGCTGTCAACCAAATCGTCTTTGATTTCTTCAACTCGCTCAATTTCGTCTGCTTTTTTTGCAACAAAACTCAAATCATTGTGAGAATCAGAAACGTGCTTGTCAAAGCCACTTTTTGGAAGGATGATTTTTGCCTGCCATTCAATCGAGCCATTTACCGCAGCCATTCGAGCTTCGTCAACGGTACTGAAAATTTTCCCCGTTCCTTTTGCGTGAGGCTTAATTGAAGTCATATAATAAATGCCCAAAACCATATCCTGTGATGGGAACACAATTGTGTTTCCGTTTGCAGGGTCAAGCAAGTTTCGCGCACTAAGCATAAGATTCCAACATTCCATTTGGGCAGCTTGAGTAAGTGGCACGTGAATTGCCATCTGGTCTCCGTCAAAGTCAGCATTAAACGCCTTACAAGCTAATGGGTGCAATTTTAACGCTTTTCCTGGAACGAGAACTGGTTCAAATGCTTGTATACCCAAGCGGTGCAAGGTTGGAGCGCGATTTAACATAACAGGATGTTCGCTCACAACTTCATCAAGGAATTGATAAACAACTGGGTCTTCTTTTTCAACAAGCGTTTTTGCCTTTTTAATATTAAAGACGATTCCCTTGTCAACTAATTTTTTCATAATAAATGGCTTAAAAAGCTCAAGAGCCATTTTTTCGGGGAGACCGCACTGCCACAACTTTAGCTCAGGTCCGACAACAATTACGGAACGCCCTGAATAGTCAACGCGCTTTCCTAACAAATTCTGGCGGAAACGCCCCTGCTTACCCTTTAACATATCGGAAATAGACTTTAATGGGCGGCTAGAAGCACCTTTTACGGCACGTTGCTTGTGTTTTCCATTGTCAAACAAAGCGTCTACGGCTTCTTGCAACATTCGCTTTTCATTGCGAATAATTATATCAGGCGCAGAAAGTCCCTGTAAGCGATTAAGGCGGTTGTTACGATTTATAACTCGGCGGTACAAATCATTTAAATCGCTTGTCGCAAAACGACCGCCATCAAGTTGAACCATAGGACGCAAATCCGGCGGAATAACGGGAATCACGTCCAAAATCATCCAGCTTGCTTTATTTCCAGAATTGATAAAATTCTCAACGATTTCAATTCTCTTTAAAGTGCGCTTGTCGATTTTTGGTCCCTTTTCGCGCATTTTGTCACGCAAATTTTTGCGCAATTCTTCTAGGTCAAGGTTGTCAAGCAAAGTCTTGATTGCTTCCGCACCCATTCCCGCTTGGAAACCTCCATTGTATTGTTCCTGCTTCTGAAGATAATCTTCCTCAGTCAAAAGCTGATTCTGCTTTAGGTCAGTTTCGCCAGGATTTATAACTATGTATTTTTCATAATACAAAACAGAGCGAAGCGCATTCATTTGAATGTCTAACAACAAGCCCATTCTGCTAGGCACTGAATGGTAATACCAAATGTGACTAACGGGAGCAGCAAGTTCAATATGACCTGTGCGTTCGCGGCGAACTTTAAAATGGGTAACTTCTACACCACAACGGTCGCACATAACTCCCTTGTAACGAATACTTTTGAATTTACCGCATTTACATTCCCACTCTTTTGTCGTTCCGAAAATTCTTTCGCAAAAAAGTCCAGAATCTTCGGGCTTAAGAGTACGATAGTTAATTGTTTCAGGTTTTTTTACCTCGCCGTAAGACCAAGCACGAATTGTGTCTGGGGATGCGAGTTTTATCTGTAAACTAGCGAAATCTTGTATATCACGCATTGTCACTCTCCTTCTCAAAACCAGAACCAGCCTTGTCTATCAATTCCTGGTCGCGTTCGGTAAGAGCAATTTGTTTGCCCTTGTCATCATAAATCGTAAAGTCTAATGCAAGTCCTCTAAGTTCTTGAACCAAAACATTAAAGGATTCAGGCACCCCAATAGAAGCATCAGGTCTTCCTTTTACAATTGATTCGTAAACCTTTGAGCGTCCGTTCATATCATCAGACTTGATTGTCATCATTTCCTGCAAGGTGTTTGCAGCCCCATAAGCTTCAAGTGCCCAAACTTCCATTTCTCCAAGACGCTGACCGCCAAACTGCGCCTTACCACCGAGCGGCTGTTGCGTAACAAGAGAGTACGGACCTGTTGAGCGGGCGTGCATTTTGTCATCGACTAAGTGGTGCAATTTCATAAAGTAAATAACACCGACAAAAATCGGATTTATAAAAGGCTCGCCTGTTAAGCCGTCGTGGACAATTTGTTTACAATCAGGACTTAGACCTGCCTGTTTGAGTTTTTCTGCTATAACGTCCTGACTTGGTGTTTGGAATGCAGGTGAATTGTACCATTCGCCAAGTACTTGTCCAGCGCGTCCAAGTTCAGATTCCATAATCTGACCAATATTCATTCGAGAAGGAACGCCAAGCGGATTCAAGCAAACGTCCAATGGAGTGCCGTCTTCGAGATAAGGCATATCTTCAATCGGCAAAATCCGCGCCACAACACCCTTGTTTCCGTGCCGACCTGCCATTTTGTCACCAACACGCAATTTTCGTTTATCCGCGATGATAACTGTGATTTTTTCGTCAACACCAGGTTGCAAAGTGTCGCCAGCCTGTTTTTTCAAACGCTCAATTCCAATAACAGTTCCTTCTACACCATGTTGCAAGCGCAAAGATGAATCGCGAACTTCCTTTGCCTTTTCGCCAAAGATTGAATTAAGCAAGCGGAATTCGGGAGTTGTTTCGGTTTCGCCTTTTGGAGTTACCTTTCCAACCAAAATATCGCCAGAACGAACTTTTGCTCCAATTCGCACAATTCCTTCGGCATCAAGATTGTTTAAGGTTGCGTCCGAAGTGTTAGGAATATCGCGGGTAATTCGCTCAGGTCCCAATTTTGTTTCTCGAATTTCAATAGGGAATTCGTGAATGTGAATTGAGGTATACATATCTTCGCGAACAACACGTTGACTAATTAAAACTGCGTCCTCGTAATTGTAACCATTCCACGGAACAAAGCCGACTAGAATATTTCTACCGAGTGCAAGTTCGCCATTAAAGGTTGCAGGTCCATCGGCAATAACATCGCCTTTTTTGACGTGTTCGCCAACTTCAACAGTCGGTCTTTGATGATTACAAGTGTCTGCATTGTTTTTCTGATACTTCAAAAGCTCGTACTCATCAAGTTTTGTTCCATCACTTCCGTCTGGCTTAATCTTGATTAAATCGCTTTCAACCCAAACAACTTCGCCGTCATGTTTTGCCTTTACCAAAACACCAGAATCATAGGCAGTTTTTGCTTCCATTCCAGTGCCAACGTGCGGAGGTTCTGGGAACAAAAGTGGAACAGCTTGACGTTGCATATTACAACCCATAAGTGCGCGGTTTGCGTCATCATGTTCAAGGAACGGAACTAAAGAAGCAGAAACAGAAATAACTTGACGCGGAGAAACATCCATATACTGAATGTCCTTGGGAGAGCGCGTTGTGTAATCATCATTGTGACGACACGCGACCAAATCCGTTGGGAACGAACCATCTTCTTTCATTCCCTCCGTAACTTGCGCAATATAAAGTCCATCTTCGTCCATTGCTGACAAATAATGAACCTCATTCGTTGCCTTGCCGTCTACAACTTTGCGATAAGGCTCTTCAAGGAAGCCGTATTCGTTGATTCGAGTAAAAATTGCAAGTGAAACAATAAGCCCAATGTTTGGACCTTCTGGCGTTTCTATAGGACACATTCGCCCGTAATGCGTATAGTGTACATCGCGAACTTCAAAACCTGCGCGGTCACGAGAAAGACCGCCTGGACCTAAAGCATTTAAACGCCTAAGATGCGTAAGCTCCGCAAGCGGATTATTCTGGTCCATAAATTGTGACAACTGAGAAGAACCGAAAAATTCATTTACGGTAGACACAATTGGCTTTATTGAAATTAAGTCTTGCGGCTTTACCGTTTCGTTGTCTTTCATATTCATACGGTCTTGGGCAATTCGCTTCATTCGCACAAATGCGGTTTTAAACTGATTCGTTAAAAGTTCGCCTACAGAACGAACACGGCGGTTGCTCAAATTGTCAATATCATCAACATTTTCTTCCTTTATATACACCTTAATTAGTTGGCGCATTGTATTGATGATGTCGTCCTTTGTGAGCGTAAAATCATCTTCAATAGGATTTTCGTAGCGGAATTTTTTGTTCAACTTGTAACGACCAACTCGCCCTAAATCGTAGCGACGTTTGTCAAAGAACATTCCGTTCAAATCTTTTTCTGCCTGTTCCAATGTAGGAATTTCGCCAGGCTGCAAAACAGCAAAAACCTTTGTTAAACACTCTTCTTTTGAAGGTTCGTCAGGAGTTTCTGAACCATCTTTTGTAAAGATAATTTCCTCGCGCTCAAAGCAGTTAATTATCATTTCGGTGTCTAAGGATGGATTTTTTTCTTCCTTATTACGAGGATTCTTTCTAGCATCAAATTTAATAATGCTGATTTCTTGAATTCCGTTTGTTACCAAATCGTCAATATCGTGCGGATGAAGTTTGTCGCCAGCGCGGAACAATTTTTTATCATTTCCGTCTTCATCTTTAACAATAATTGCACTCGCCAAAACAGAACCGACAAGTTTCTCTCTTCCCTCAGAATCAGAAGGGAGCGAAACATTTTCCACAACGTAAAAACATCGAATAATTTCTTCGCGAGAAGAATATCCCATCGCACGCAAGAAAATAGTTCCCAAAATTTTCTTTTTGCGGTCGATTTTTGCGAAAATCAAGTTTTTCTTTTGGTCGATTTCAAATTCAAGCCAAGAACCATGATACGGAATGATTCGACTAGAGTACAAATCTTTTACTTTATCATACTGAAAAATAACTCCAGGCGAACGATGAATCTGGCTAACAACAACGCGCTCCGCCCCATTTATAATAAAGGTTCCCTTATCGGTCATAAGGGGAATATCACCCATGTAAATATCTTTTTGTAAAATTGCACCCGTTTGTTTAAAAATTAAATTGATTCTTGCCTTTAATGGAATAGAATAAGTTTGCCCTTTTCGTTTACACTCAAGCTCACTTTTCACATTGTTTTCATCAAGCTCATAAAACTCATATTCCAAGGACATATTTTCGTCTTGACTTTTGATTGGAAAAGTAGAAGTAAAAACTTCTTGCAACCCCTGCTCAAGCAAAGGCTCTTTTTTTTCCAATTTATCCCTTTGGATAAAACTCTCATAAGAAGAAAGTTGAATGTCAATAAGGCTAGGAATTTCCATAAAATCTTGAATATCCTTGCCGATGTATTGACGAACAATCTTTTTACTTTTCGCAAACATCAAACACCTCTCAAGGGGGAGCTACATGCGGTATTCCGCTACAAGGAAACTTCCTCAGCACAGAAAACATCGCACCGTTTGTGGACGACTCCGTTCCAACACTTTTTGAATTAAACACCGAAAGCTTCAAAAAATTCTAAAAAGAATCCCTTGAAGCTTTTTTGTGATTTTTAAAATAACATTCCGAAAATGCAATTCTTTTCGGTAAAAGTAATCGAGTTACGCAATCTTATTTCTTGCTTGCTTTTCCGCCAGCAGCTTCAATGTCAGCAATGATTTTATCTGCGTCTGCTTTAGAAACACCTTCTTTAAGAACTTTTGGTGCGCCTTCAACAAGAGCTTTTGCTTCGCCAAGTCCAAGACCTGTAATGGCGCGAACAGCCTTAATAACAGCAATTTTCTTTGCAGCATCGATAGAATCAAGAGAAACAGTGAACTCTGTCTGCTCTTCAGCAGCGGCAACGGGCGCTGCGGCAACAGCAACAGGAGCTGCAGCAGAAACGCCAAATTTTTCTTCCATTGCTTTTACAAGGTCAGCAGCCTGCTGAACTGTCATGTTAGCAATCGCATCAAGGATTTCATCATTTGAAAGTGCCATAATTGTCTTCTCCTACCATTTTTTATGGTATTTATTCGTTGTAGTGTTTTGCATACAGCAAACAAATTCTACATACGGTTTTCTGCGGACAGTAATCAGCACATTGAAGCCTGACCGCAGATTAAATTTTTATTCAGCCGCAGCGGGTGTAGCTCCGCCTTCTTTTTCGAGCTTTTCAACATAAGCCTGCAATGTACCAGCAAGTTTGCGAGCAGGTCCATTGATTGTAGACATAAGCATTGCAATAAGCTGCTTTTTGCCTGGCAATTTTGAAAATGCTTCGATTTTTGCAGCATCGTAAAGCTCATTTTCAACCCAAGCCCCTTTTACTACTAAAGATGGTGCTTCTTTTGCAAAGTCATAAAGAACTTTCGCTGCCTCGTTAGCTTCATCTTTTATAAGGGTAATAGCTGTAGGACCAGAAAGATATGGAGCAACTTCTGTGTTTTTTAGCTCCTCAAAAGCGACTTTTGCAAAGGTATTTTTAAATACCTTGAGTTGAGCGTCATGTTCACCAAGATTTTTACGAAGCTTTGTAATCTGTTCAACAGTAAGTCCGCGATAATCGATAAACACAAAATTTGAATATTCGCCAAGAATCTTTTTTGCATCTTCAATCGCCGCTGTTTTTGCTGATTGAACTTTTTTTGCCATAATTGCCATTACTCTGCCTCCTTATAGTCAATCCAGACACCAGGTCCCATAGAGGAACTAAGGGAAACTGAGCGAACAAATCCAACTTTTGCATCAGCTGGCTTTTTTCGCTTAAGTTCAGCAAGGAATGTGTTTACATTTTCAACAGTATCAGCTTCTGGCATAGAAATTTTTCCTACTGCAATATGAACAACGCCACCCTTGTCTGCACGGAATTCAGTGCGTCCTTTTTTAAGTTCACTAACCGCTTGGGCAATATTTGGTGTAACAGTTCCTGTTTTTGGATTTGGCATAAGTCCACGACGACCTAAAACCATACCAAGACGACCAACATCTTTCATCATATCAGGAGTTGCAACTGCAACGTCAAAATCTGTCCAACCGCCTTTTACTTTATCAATGTATTCCGTTGACCCTGCGTATGTTGCACCCGCAGCAAGAGCTTCTTGAACACGGTCTTCTTTACAGAAAACAAGAACTCGTTTTTCGCCCGTAAACTGATGAGGGAACACCAATGTGTCTCGCACAGTCTGATTTTTCTCTAATTTTAAAGAAACAGACAATTCCACAGTTTCGTCAAAGTTAGCAAAATGAATATCTTTTACCAATTTGCACGCTTCTTCAACGGTGTATTTTTTTTCGGCATCATATTTTTTAAGTGATTCAAGGTACTTTTTACCGTGTTTCATTAGTTCGCCTCCACTTCTACACCCATACTGCGAGCAGTACCAGCGATAATTTTCTTTGCAGCTTCAAGGTCTTGAGCATTCAAGTCTGGAAGTTTTTGCTTTGCGATATCTTCAAGGCTTTTTTGAGAAAGAGTGCCTACTTTGTTGCGCAAAGGATTTCCAGAACCTTTTTGAACACCAGCTGCTTTTTTTATTAACACCGCTGCTGGAGGTGTTTTTAGAATAAATGTGTAAGATTTATCCTGATAAACAGTGATAACAACGGGGATAATCAACCCCTTTTCCATATTCTTGGTTCGGTCATTGAATTCCTGCACAAACTTTGGCGCAGAAACTCCGTGAGGTCCAAGAGCTGGTCCAACTGGAGGAGCTGGAGTTGCTGCTCCCGCAGGACACTGCAACTTAATAACAGCTGTTACCTTCTTTGTGGCCATAATTATATCTCCTCATAATTGGTATGACAATTTCTTGTCTAACGAGCCGTTCAATCCAACGGACATTCAGCTCTCCCAAATTGAATTCATTAAAAAAGTAAAGGGAAACTATGCTTTTTGCACTTGCATTACATCAACTTCAACAGGAGTTGCACGTCCAAAAATCTGGACATTTACACGCAATTTGTTCTTTTCGGCATTGATTTCTTCTATTACACCGCTAAAAGTCTTAAATGGCCCATCCATAATAGAAACTCTGTCGCCAATGTCATAAGATTGTTTAACACGAACGGCTTTGTCACCCTTAATGTCACCAGATTGTTGCAAAAGATTTTTTGCTTCATCAGATGAAATAGGGCGAGGACGTTCATCGGGTTTAGTTCCAACAAAACCGCTCACCCCTTGAATCCGTCTTATAACATTGCACGTTGCCTTCCACCCCAAATCAGGCAAATCCATTTCTAGCATTATATAATTAGGAAGCAATTTTTGATTTACAGAGCGTTTTTTCCCATCGCGGATTTCTATAATCTGCTGAGTTGGTATTTTTATATCAAACAGAATGTTAGAATCAAGTTCGCCATCTGAAAGCAAGCGACGAATTGTTCGTTCAATTTTTTGTTCATATCCTGAATATGTGTGAAGAATATACCAATTCTTTGACATTTACGCACCTAACCTAAAATACGAGTCTAAGTCCTTCTGTGAACACAAAATCAAACAATCCCAAAATTAAAGCAACTACGATAGTAGAAATTAAGACAATTTTTACAGAAGCAACTACCTCTGAGCGAGATGGCCACACAACCTTCTTAAGCTCCGCAATACATTCTTTACAAAATTGCACAATTTTTTTCATAGCCATCCTCTTGTATTTATAGCAGGCCAGGCAGGACTCGAACCCGCGACAACTGGTTTTGGAGACCAGGACTCTAC
>CALCEK010000014.1 GCA_937900125.1 uncultured Treponema sp.
AGATAAGCTAGTGACTGGAGTTCAGACGTGTGCTCTTCCGATCTAATATACAATCAGTAACTACTGAAACATTGCATTTTGACAATTTAAATCTTTGGTTTAAGCCCATTGATATGCTCAAAATAGATGTTGGTGCAACTTATTGGCATGGACCTATTCCAACATATTGGGCAGACTATATGCCTAATATGAACGAAATTGGACCTTGGTGGTTTGCAGCTGGTGCATCTGGTTGGTTTAGGCCAGAAGGATTTGGAGCAACTTTAACCCCAATGAATGGTCTTGATATTTCAACAGTAATTAATCCTGGCTACTTAAAATTCTGGATTGAAGATGGAAAATTCCGCGATACCTACTTAATCGTAAACTATAACGATGAAGATATTGGTTCTATCGGATTTTCTTCTGTAATCAATTATGGCATTGTTGCTGATAACACCTATTCTTTTGCAGCTCAGGCGGGTTGGCTTAAAAACTTTAACCCATTCGGTGTAGCAGTTCAAGGTGGTGCTTATACAAGAAGTGATATAGGATTATGTACTATCAATGGTGGTGCGCAGTTTGACTATAATGCGGATGGACTTCGCTTTAATGTAAGTGTTCCTGTTACTTATGACCACACAAGAAATGTTGATGGTGCAGAATTAAAAGACTTTACAACTGTAGTTCTTTTTGCATCTTTTGCGTATACAATCAATAACAATTGGACACCTGTCGTTATTGTTCGTGAAGGTAATGTACTTGACGCTTCTAATGCAGCACTTTTAATTGCGCCTGGCATTTACGGCAATGTTTGTGAAAATGTCCTATTTGAAGCTCGTGTAAATATCAATATAACCCCTTCAACAGGCACGTCTTTTGATGTTCCACTCATCTTTACATTCAATCTGTAAAATTTAACACAGCACAATTTTTTATTCAGCCTGATAAGGAGTGCCGTTTTCCTTGTCAGGCATTTTTTTTCACGATTTTTTTTTGATTTTTGGGGAATATAGGGGTATGATTCGGGGGCGGCTTGACTATTGAGGAAAAACGCTGCTAGTGATGCGTGGTGGCGTTTTGTATGCGGTTGGGGCGGGCTGTATGCGGAAAGAGTGCGACTGATGCGTAAGCGGGGGCGAAACTTTGCGGAAGAATTTGCGCGGTTTACAAAGCGGGGACGCGGGGGCGCGGGGGCAGCGTGTCATGTTGAGGGCGAATGCCCGAAACATCCATTTTTTGTAAAAAGATTACATAGATTCTTCGGAACGCACAAAGTGCTGTACAAAGTGCTGCACTCTGTGCTAGTTCCTCAGAATGACACGCACAGTTTGCATTTTTACGCAAACCGCCCCCGCGCCCCAGTTAGCGTTCCCCACACACTCTTAGCCGTGTCCCCAGTTAGCCGCCAGCACAAACGGTTACCATTTTTCGCGCACTGTTAACCGAAACCGCCACTAGTTAGCCTTTTCCGCTGGCAGTCAGCTTTTCCAACCCACTGTCTACCCTATTCCGACTTTAGTCGGAAGTATGCGGAAACTTGGAAACTGTCGGCGTAAGCGCGGGCGAGTTTTGTAGAAGTGGCGGAGCTGTTTGCACAGGGAGCGCGATGTTTGCAAAGCGGGCAGGCTGTTTGCCTAAGAATTTGCGCG
>CALCEK010000015.1 GCA_937900125.1 uncultured Treponema sp.
AGAAATTGAGGTGCCGCCATGTCCGCTCCGATGTGTCATACGCAGTCGCCGTTTCGCCGCATCCGTCAACAGGGCAGGAAAACCGCCCGCCCTCCGTAAATCCTATGTCTATATGAAGCTCCAGTTTTCCGCCCTCAACCGGGCGGAAATCAACTTTCTCAACTTTCCAAGGCTCGCTCAGGTTAAGGGCTGCCGTAAATAAATCTATTGTTTCCATGAGGAGATTTTACCATATTTACCCACAATTTTCAGCGAAAGGCCATAAAATAATTCACTATTGTTCAGCATGGTATCGTTGCCTCAGTGTGCCCATACTAAAGTAACCCTTCTAGCCATAACAACAATCTATCCGCAGACTGTAAGCTGCGGCAGAGTGAATGTTGAATATACTTTATACGTTTTATTCCTTTTGATAGAGTGATTTTCCTTTTCTGTAATCATCAGGTGAAAGCCGATTTTTAGAATCAAAAGCCTTTTTGTAGTCTTCTACATTCCAGCTCCATGCTTCTTTGATTACGTAATTCTTATCATATAAAATCCAAATCAGTGTGTCCCAATCATAATTTGAGGCTTTGGGAACCTTTGTTACAAAGCTGCCCGGCTTTCCGCTCGGACGATTTGCTTTTACTTGGTAGCGGATTCCCTTGAACTCAAAATCTGAGCCTTTGTTTACTGCTGTTTTATCTTGCATATACTTTGAATATGCGTCTTCACTCATACCGACTAGCATTGCTGCATCATATTCAGATATGGCACTTGTTATCTGTGGCGCAACACCAAATTTATCCTGCCATTCCAACGCGATTTCAACTAATTTTTCTCTTAACATACAAAACTCCTTTTCGAAGTATACCAGACGATCCGGAAAACGTCATTCCGTAATACGTCTGGTATATTGTGTATTTTCTGTGATACAACAGCTTTACAGCAGGCTTGCATTATTTGCTTTGCTTTTTACCGCCGAAATCTGTCATATACTTTTTGTGCCGCGTTCTCTTTTGAATACCCCTGCTCAAGCAGTTTTTCGTAGCGGTTGAGTTCCGCATCGCTGACGTCTTTATCAGCATATTTTGAGCGTTCCAAAGCGGCGGCTGCCCCTGCTTTGCTTGCGCGTTCCCTTTGCCTTGCTTCGTTCGCAAATGCCGAGAATCTAGCCGCCAAATATGACTTGTTGCTCGCTGCGTTATTCTGCCAAAGCCCGAACTTTCGCGGGAACATTCGCCACATCAATTCGTATAAGTTTGCCGCTTGAATTCCGCAAGTACCAGTTGCGATTTTTGTCTATGCAGTAGCAATAAGTGCCGTCATTATAAACGACACGGTAATAAAAACCACTCTCGTATTCTTTCGTGCCAAAACTACTGTTTGTTCTATGCCCGATGTCTGCAGGATACCAAATCCAATCCGCCTGTTGGTTTGTGCTTATCGTAGAGGCACTGGCGTTTGCTATTTCCTTGGAAAGTGCTTCTCTCGCTGCCTTTTCTTCTTCCTCGATTGCCTGTAGTTTTTTTACTCCTTCTTCATCCAAATAATCAACCCGCAAAAAAAAGAACTTCTTATATTTCTTGTCTGCGCTAAAATAGATAGACCGCAACTCAGTACCAATGAATAATTCTCCTCTTCCGTATCGTAAGCCATTTTCTTGCATAATTGTGGCAAGTTCACCAAAATCGGCTGCTGAGTATTCATTCTTAAAATATCCATTCGAATCTGTTGACTTGGCCCATATACTCTGCATACTCTGTGCAGCTGTGCTGTTACGGTCAGTCAGTTCATATTTTGCATGCAATTTTTCAGGGTGCAGCTGTTTCCACCATGCTTGTACCTCAGTAGCTGTGGCAAATAACTGCACTGATACAACCGTTCCGTCTGGAAGAGCTGCATTTTCCACCACCAATGCTGGTTCTACTGGCTCCGTTACGCTTTCTGTCGAGAGACAGGAGAATAATCCAAATGCAGCTGGTATGCAAAGTGCAGCCGTTGCAATACGTCCTAAAAACTTCTTCATAAAAAAATCCTCCATTCTTTTGCCTTACACTAGGCAATATTTTTTAACGGAAAATTATTTTTCCCGTTTTTGATTCATAAGCGATTTTCCTGTTTTTTGGTAAAGTTCGGAATCAATCTTAAATATGTCATGATTTTTATTCTTCAAGAATTCCTTGATGATTTTGTCTTGCTCGTCATTCTTAGAAAAAGCATATCCCGCACTTAATAGCAAATTTTCTGCATCTTCAAGGGAAAGCTTAAGCCCGATTGAAAGCAAAATTACATTTCGTTTTGTCGGATGAGTTGTGTGGCTTTGCAGTTTTGAAAAAGCCTTCCTTGTCATATATTCGTTACCAAGGTTTTTGTAAATTTCGGAAGTTTTGTGTTCCCCTGTGGAAATGAATCTAGCAACATAAACACCCAGCCTGTCATGAAAAGAAAGTTTCTCGTCTAGGGGCGATGTGACGGTGTTACCATCAGAAAGAAGTTCCGCAATGTCATAACGGTTGTTCACGAGTGCAAAAACAATTGCCGCCCATCCATTTTTTGCCTTGATATTTTTGTCCGCCCCCGCATCAAGTAAAATCTGTACGGTTTCTTTTGATGACTTTACTGCGGCAATCATAAGGGCTGTAGTGCCATCCTTGTCCGTTTCGTTCACATCCACACCAACGGCAATCAATTTTTTGATAACCTTCTTAGAATTGCATACACTAGCAAACATGAGCGGAGTCCAAGAAATATCGAGTGCGTTATAAAGATTTGGGTGTGAGATAAAAAATTTTTCAAAAGCTATATCATCATCCTCTCTGATTAACCTAGTCAAATACCCTCCCAAAACCTTAGTGGGCTGTATTTTGGAAAGTGATTTTAGGTAAATGATATAAGGCGTTTGTCCGTCATATAAATTTAAAACATCTGTGCCATAACTAAAAGTAATTGAATACATCGCACCAAGTTCAGACATTTTATCCAAAACATTTTTATGAAGCGCATAATTCACTTTCCAATCTTTTTGTGAAGGGGGCAAGCAGTTATATTCCCAAAGCTTGTCAGAAAGAGCTTTATCATCGTTAGTCATAAAATACGAATAAATCTTGCCGCCGATTTTTATTTCAACATTTTCTTGCGTAAATGGCTTTAGATATTTTATGGATTTTGCTTTAGTTGTATAGCCTGATTTGTAAAAATAAACCATTCCATCGCTATCATTAGAGGTAAGTGCATAATAAAATGAATGTTCTGTCATTGCATCACGAACTTCTTGCGGAAGAGAGGTGTCAAAATACCAGCCGCGTTCATCTTTTTGAATCGTCCTACAACCATATTTTTGAAGCTCTACATTGAGTTTTTCGATATTTACAAATAATGAAAACACGATTAACTTTCCTTTGTAATATGCTTCAACATACGGACTGTTTGGAAGCCCCAAAACATCACTCATTTCATTCTCCTCTCGGTTGTGCGGTTTTAGTATACATCATAAAGTAAAAAATACGTCGCTTTTTGGGCGACATTTTTTTGATTTTTGATTGGAGATGCGGGGACCGAAACATTGTTTATTGAGCGTAGTCGAAACTAGCTCTGGTAAATAGAAGTGTTGCCCGTGTAGCTAGAAGCGACGAGATTTTTTTGGTCTGCGGGGGGACAAACAAAAACACCGTTCCCAATTTGCGAAAGTCAGTTTTCGATTTTTATGACGAGTGTGGCGCGGGTTTCGATGGCGGTTTTTGAAAAATATTTTTCTTCTAGCGGAATCCATTTTGTAAAAAACATTTCTTTTGTTTCGGGATTGCGACTGTAGATTCTTTTTTGTTGAATGTCTTGTGGGATTCGGATAAATGCCGAAAAATCATAATAATTCTGAAACTTTGGGTGCAATGCGTAAGAGCCTTCCACAATGTTAATCGGCAAAAACGGCAAAACTCGCGGTTCTTCTAGCGACATAGTTGCACAATTAAAACGGCTTGTGTAAACGCTTTGACCTTTTGAAATCGGAATCAAAACTTCTTTTTCAAAACGCTCATAATCAATGTTACCGCCCACCTCTTCATACCGAGCAGGAGTGCGCTGTTCGGGGCGCAAAAAATAATCGTCCACGTGGAACAAATTAGACTGCTCTATATAAATGCGCTGTAAAACGTAAGAAAGCGTTGTTTTTCCAGAAGCCGAGCAACCGTCCAACGCTATTATTACAGAAGATTTTGTTTGCAAAAGTAAATCAATTTTTTCACTTAAAATTCTAACGGCATCTTCAAGTTTCATTTTTAATCCTTAAAATTGTATTTTATCAGCTCGGGGTGATATTCAAAGTGCATATTGTCAAAGATTCCCCATTTTCCGCCCCAAATAAAACCTTCTTCTTCAAAAATCCTAATCACTTCTGACGGGGGCGACCACCTGCGACTCAACGGCGTAAGCATCCAGTTTTCTGGGTCTTTATCTTTTGTCCAACTCCAATATATTTCTTTGCCACCCAAAGATTTAGGCAAAATGTCAATCGCAATTCCAAGGCTGTGAAACGATTTTCGGTTTGTTCCGCTAATAATGCGCCAATAATATGCGTCAGTCGATTTTACATTTTCCATAAAATTTTTAACTTCTGAATCAGTTTTGGCGACTTGCCGAATTCGATTTTCAACTCGTTTTAAAGGCTGGACAATTCGCTCGTGAACATTTGAGCTATGCCCCAAAAATGTAGTTTTTACAATGCGTTTTTCAAGATTAGCGCGGGTGACAGAATCATACAAAGTGTCAAAAAAGAACATTGGCGTGCCTGCATCATTTTTGCGATTATCGCTTGAACCGAAATTTTTTAACGCGGCGGCTTCTTCGCTAGACAATTTTGCGGGGTCTACAAGCGTTTTTGGATAATGGTACAAAAGCGACCAATATTTTTCGCGCGATTCAAGCTCAGTTTGCGGAAGCATTGCGCCGTCCGCCCAATAAAATCGCGCTTTTGACGGCTCTCCAGACGGGCGCGGAATGGTAACATCGATTTTCCAGTCGGAATATTCAGAATCATAGGAAATTTCAAAAGTTACATCGGGGTATGCGGAGCTAAATGTTAAAAAATCGCTCGGAAGTGGTGAAGGCAAGGCAAAACAAAATGAGTTAAAACTTAGCGTAACAAAAAAAATCACCCAAAAGCGTAATGTATTGCGCATATTTTTAAATTATACCGCAAAATTTTACACTAAACAAGGATTTTTTTATGTCCGAAAAATTATTAGAAGCAAACTGCAACTTTTTTATTTTGGCAATGTCAAAATTAGCAGAACCGTTCAATTTAAACAACTCATAAAGCGAGTTTATTTTACGGGATTTGTGATAAAGAGGAGTTTTTATGATTTCACAAACGGAGAACAACGTTGTTCCTGTATTTTTTGCTACTGACGATAATTATGCACCTTTTCTTGCGGTAGCCTTAAATTCATTGTTAAAAAATGCCAGTTCCACTAATTTGTATAAAATTTATGTTTTAACAACAAATCTTGCCCTTGAACATCAGGAAAAAATCAGCCAAGTTGTGCAAAAATCAGGGAAAAACGTTTCAATCGAATTTGTTTCGCTAAAAGACAAAATGGAGCAAATGAAAAGTATGTTCCACCTGCGCGATTATTATTCAATTGAAACCTATTATCGCTTTTTTATTCCAGACCTTTTCCCTGAATATGACAAAGTTTTGTACCTTGATTGCGACATTGTTGTGCTAAAAGATATTGCAGAGCTTTACAATACAGATATAACGCAAAATCTTGTTGGAGCCGCAGTTGAAGAAGTTATGACAGAATACGACTGGGCTGGAAATTACGTTGAAAAAGCTTTGGGCGTTGACCGCAACACTTATTTTAATGCGGGAATTCTTTTAATGAATGCAGCGGAATTCCGCAAACAAAGAATCGCAAGTCAATTTATAAATATCTTGCAGCGATTTACATTTCGTGTTACTCAAGACGAAGATTATTTGAATGTAATTTGCAAAGACAAAACCGTTTTGCTCGATTTAGGTTGGAATAAAACCGCATTCAAAAACAAAAAATTCGATGATTCACATTTAAATCTTGTGCATTACAAAATCAGTTGGAAGCCGTGGCACTATTCAGGCATTGAGTACGAAGATTATTTCTGGAATTACGCACAAGAAACCGCTTACATTGATGAATTGCGCGAAATGCTAAAAAATTATAGCGATAAAGACAAAGCTCGCGATGAAGCAATGTTTAAAAATCTTGTCAAAATGTGTGGCGAAGACAGCAAAGACCCAAATAGCTACCGCGCAATAATGGAACGCGAAAGCAAAAAGCAAAATATCTTTGTAAAAACGGCACTTTCTTTGATTAAGTTTGTAAACTTTAGGAATTTCTTGCGATTTAAGAAAAAGGAAGCCTAATCGATGGAAATTGCACGCGATGAAGGGCGAATTAACGTCCTAAAAAAAATTGAAGAATACGAAGAAAAAGGCTTGTTTTCTCACGATGTAGAAGAAGACCCGCCAACAATTCCGTTGTTGCCCGACCAAGTTGACTATTTGAACAAAAAACTTTCAAGTCGATTTTGGATGAAAGTCGCAAATTCAATTGCACGCGCCTACATAAATAATTTGATGCGCAAAAAGATTTTTATTTTAAAAGATGTCACGGGAATCGAAAATTTTATTCCGCTCAAAAACAAAGGCGCAATCATCACGTGCAATCATTTTAACGCATTTGACAATTTTGCGGTTTACAAGGCAATTGAAAAACACCTTCACAAGCGCGAACTTCACAAAGTTTGCCGCGAAGGAAATTACACAAATTTTCCTGGATTTTACGGATTTTTGTTTAAGCACTGCAACACGCTCCCGCTAAGTTCGAATGTTACAACCATGCACAATTTTTTGTCCGCCGTAAAAGAAATACTTTCGCGCGGCGAACAAATTCTCATTTATCCAGAACAAGGAATGTGGTGGAATTACCGAAAGCCACGCCCGCTCACAAGTGGTTCGTTTAAGTTAGCGGCGCAAAATCACGTTCCAATTCTTCCAATGTTTATAACTTTATCGGATTCTGAAATTATTGGGCAGGACGGATTTCCAATTCAAGAATACACAGTTCACATTCTTGAACCGATTTATCCAAATGATTCTTTTTCTGTAAAGCAAAACACCGAATATCTTAAGCAAAAGAATTATGAATCTTGGAAAACAATCTACGAAAAAGTTTACCAAATTCCTTTAACTTACACCACAAAAGGAACTGTCACTTTTGACTCTGCACAAACAGAAAAATCAGTTCTCGCAAAATAGGAGGTGTTACAGAATCTAAAAATGAAAAAATCTAAAGAAATAAAAACAATTTATTATTCAGATGAATTGAATGATGAATTTTCCGAAGCAAAAATCAAGGCGATTCCAATAGACGAAAATTACAATTATGGAAGTGATTCTTTTGCGTGGCGAGTTTTGCACTTTTTGTATTACCGAATAATTGCTTTTCCGTTAGCGGCAATTTTTTTGCGCTTAAAATATCGACACAAAATTGTAAATCGAAGCGCGTTAAAAAAAATGAAAAAACAAGCATTTTTTTTGTTTGCAAATCACACAAATCCAATCGCGGACGCTCTAATTCCAACTTTTGTAGCTTTTCCGTCGCAAGTTTTTGTGATTGTTCATGCGGCAAATGTTTCAATTCCGATTTTAGGACAATCCACAAAATACTTGGGAGCTTTGCCCCTTCCCGAAAATCTTAGAGCCACAAAAAATTTTATGCAGATTCTAAAAACGCGCATTCAAGGCGGACACGCAATTTGCATTTACCCAGAAGCGCACATTTGGCCGTTTTACACAAAAATTCGTCCTTTTTCTGACGCATCTTTTAGATACCCAGTGCAATACAAAGTTCCAACTTTTTGTTTTACAAACACGTATCAAAAACGCCGCTTTAGCAAAAATCCGCGCATTGTTACATATATAGATGGCCCATTTTTTGCCGATGATAATATAAGCGCAAAAGAAGCTCGCGCAAACTTACGAAACAAAGTTTACAACGCAATGTGTTCTCGCGCAAAAAATAATTCAGTGGAAATAATTCACTATGAAAAATCTTCGGAGAAAAAATGATTGATATTTTGTTTTGCGGAAATGACAAGGTGTTTGACGGAATCCTCACTTGTATGCTTTCGATTTTTAAAAGGACTCAAACTAAAACGCCTTTCCATTTTTATATTTTTACAATGGACGTTTCTCACATAAAAAAGGAATATCTTCCGCTCACACAAGCACAAGCAGATTTTTTACAAAAAGTTGCCGCCTCTTACAATCCGCAAAATGTTGTTACAAAAATTGATGTTACCTCGCTTTATCACAAAGAATTTGACGGAAGCCCCAACGAGCAATGTTATTGTTCGCCCTACACTTTGATTCGGCTTTTTGCTGATGAAATTCCCGCGCTCCCAGAAAAAGTTCTTTATTTAGACTGCGATATGCTTTTTAATCGCGACATTACGCTTTTGTACGACATTGACATTGACGGTTTTGAATATGCCGCATCTCGCGACCATTACGGAAAATATCTTATCAATCCGAATTTTATAAATGCGGGAATGTTACTTTTGAATTTGACCGAAATCAAAAAAACGGGTTTGTTCAAAAAAGCCCGCGAACTTTTAAAAGTGAAAAAATTATTGTTTGCCGATGAAAGCGCAATTTATCGTTGTACACAAAAAAAGAAAATGCTCCCACAACGTTTTAACGACCAAAAGTTTTTGTGGAAACACACAGTTATTCGCCATTTTTCAAAGCGGCTGTTCTATCTTCCCTACCCGCACACGGCAAATATCAAACAATGGCGCGTAACCGCAGTACACAAAATTTTTGGCTACGAACAATTTGACGACATTCTTTACGAATACATTTTCTTAAAAACCGCCTTTGAACGCGGTCTATACGGGGATGACTCGCACAGCCAGTGTTGCTAATTTCCCTCGATGGACTTGTGATTTTTTTTGCATTCAAGATGCCATACCGCCTATGCGTTGGTAAAGTCAAACGGATTCTTCGCGGGGCTATCCCAGCTTGGAATGACAGCCCCACTACGAGTGGCTATTTTTTTTCTTCATCGGGGAAAATGATTTTGAATACAAAGAAGAAAATCACCATAGAAACGCCGCCTGTAATTACGGTTACTAAGATATTGTAAACGGCTGGCGACAAATAGTGATTTCCAATCGGAAGCCACAATCCATTTATTGCATTGCACAAAAGCGAAATTATCACCCAGGCAACAAAATACCAAAGTGCTTGTATTGCGGGATTCCCATGACTTTTAAAAGTGATATTTCTTTGGAGTGGAAAATTTATGCACTGCGCAAGAAACGTTCCAATTTCGTAAGCAAGAAAATATCCTAAGCCACCGCCGATAATCACTTCGCCCGCAGTGTCCCGCAAAACTTCGTAACCTAAAATATTCCACTTGTAACTAAAGTCGCCGATTGTTATTGGAATTTGTGGCCACATAAATTCAGTTCCCGCAAGTTTTAGCCCAAGCAGTTTTGGCAAAAACGTAAAAACTAAATACTGAAAAATCGTAACTCCATTACTAAACACAAGAAAGAAAAGCACCTGATAAAGTAATTTTGCAAGTTTAGGATGTTTTTTTGCAAATTCACTTTCATTCCATTTATCAGAAAAACTCTTTTTTTCGCCCATTATATTCCTCCATAAAAAAATACGATTTTACACTTCCCCGCCAAAAAAATTAGCGGGGGATTTTTTTGTTTTAAGAAATTTTTTCTCGCTTTGCCTTTGCATTTTTTGCCTTTAAAAGTTGAGAAAGTCCTTTCCAAAAATGTCCGTTTACAATCGTCAAAAGCCCGTCTAACATTGCAAAATCAAAAACTCCTCCTGACATTCGAACAATTCCGCGGAACGGCAAATTGAAGAGCGACATTTCAAAATTGTTTACCATATTTGTATTTCCAGTCAACTTGCAAAATTTGTAGTAACCATTCATACAATGGAATCCAAAACGAGCAAATCCGCCCTTTGCGTAAGAAAGCTGACTCAAGGTGTCGTTGTAACCGAGCGGCTCTCCTTTATTCCATTTTGGTTCT
This sequence comes from uncultured Treponema sp., assembly GCA_937900125.1. GTDB lineage: Bacteria > Spirochaetota > Spirochaetia > Treponematales > Treponemataceae > Treponema_D. Next base: position 10,081 of record CALCEK010000015.1, read on the forward strand.
GGAACAGTGCGCCCAAGCAGCGTTTCAAATTCGTGGGTGTTTACGTTCAAAACATTTGTTGAAAAATAAGAAGGCAACTGTTCTTTTACATAAGGATTTTTTTCCGTTGTACCTTTTTTTTCAATCGTAGCTGAAAGGCGAATGTCTGTGCTAGAAGCTGCAATTTCAATGTTGTATTCGCCACCTTCAATTTCCCACTGATTTGTGGCTGTGTTAAAATAGCGGAACGTGTAATCATCAAACGGAATCTCAACTTCGCAAGAAGTTCCGCTTTCTATGTACACTTTTGCAAAACCTTTTAACTCGCGCTTTGCTCTAAAAATGGAGCTGTCTTTTTTGCTCACATAAAGTTGCACAACTTCTTTTCCGCTGAATTTGCCCACATTTTTAAGCGTAAACTTTGCGCCTTTTTCGTCAACACGAAGGTCGGAATATACAAATGAGGTGTAACTTAAACCAAAGCCAAATGGGAACAAAACATCTTTTTCGGCGGTACAAAAATATCTGTAGCCTACAAAAATGCCTTCTCGATATTCCACGCTGACTTCTTTTCCTGGAAAGTGAGAAGCCGACGGAATGTCCTCGTAATGCAAAGGAAATGTTTCTGAGAGTTTTCCTGAAGGATTCACTTTGCCGAACAAAACGTCCAAAACCGCCGTTGCCCCAGCTTGTCCGCCAAGATAACCGTGAACAAGTCCGCGTACTTTGTCAATCCAAGGCATTTCAATTGCGCAACCGCAAGAAAGAACAACTACAATATTTGGATTCACTTTTGAAATCGCTTCTAACAATTCAATTTGATTTTTTGGAATTGAAAGAGTTTTTCTGTCTAAGCCTTCAACTTCTGATTTTTCGTCCAAGCCCAAATACAAAACGGCAACATCACATTCGCGGGCAATAGCGCAAGCTTCTTCAATAAGTTTTGCGTTTGCCTTTCCGTGCCGCTCATAGCCCTGCGCATAATTTACGGTGTCAAATCCATAAGAAGTTGTTAGGCAATCAAAAGTGTTGTCTAATTTTGTCGGATTCACCATTGAAGAACCCGCGCCCTGATAACGCGGAGTTTTTACAAAATCTCCAATGAATGCAAGTTTGAGTGAGGATGCCAAAGGCAGAATCGAATTTTGATTTTTGAGCAAAACAACTGAACTTGATGCAGCATCGTGTGCAATTTTATGATGAGCTTCTTGAATCTCTTTTGTAAAAGTTGGATTTGATTCTTGCTTAGTTTGCTCTGCAAGTGTCAACAAACGTTCTATTGATTCGTCTAAAAGTGACTCTGGAATTTTTCCGCCGTTTACAGCGTCAATCACTTCTTGTACACCGACTTTTCCAGAAGTTGGCATTTCAAGGTCATCGCCACATTTTAAGCCTTCAACGCGGTCATTGTCTCCGCCCCAGTCTGTAACAACAAAGCCCCGATATTCCCACTCCTTGCGCAAAATGTCAACCATAAGATGTTTGTTTTCATTTGCAAACTCGCCATTTAGTCGATTGTAGGCACTCATCAGCGCGTAAGGTTTTGCTTCCTTAACTGCAATTTCAAAAGCGGTAAGATAAATCTCGCGAAACGTCCGTTCATCAACGATTGTGTCAATAACCATTCGGCGTTCTTCTTGATTGTTTGCCGCAAAATGTTTAATGCAAGCAGAAACAGGATTTTCTTGAATCCCTTTGATAAATGCGCCCGCCATTTTTCCCGCAAGATATGGGTCTTCCGAAAAATATTCAAAATTGCGACCGCACATTGGATTTCTTTTCATACAAACGCCAGGACCTAAAAGCATATTTACGTTGTTTGCCCACGCCTCTTCGCCCAAAGCTTTTCCAACTTTAAACTCTTCTTCTAAATCCCAACTATTTGCCATTGTTGCCGCAGACGGAAAACAAGTTGCAGGAACAGAAGCGTTCAATCCGATGTGGTCAGCTTTTGCCGCCTGTTTGCGTAAACCGCTAGGTCCATCAGAAAGAAAAAGGCTTTTAATTCCCACGCGGTCAACATTTTGTGTTTCCCAAAAGTTTTTTCCCGTTGTAAGCGAAGCTTTTTCTTCTAACGTCAATGATGAAATGAGTTCTTTATTGTCCAAAACAAATCCTCTCTTAAAATTCAAAAAACATTGTCTTTACTACCAACGAATTGTTTACGCTTTTTACAAAACAATCCGTTGGTAGCTCGGAACAACTTTAAAACTTGTCGTTCCGAACTTTTACCTTGTTACACTAATTTTTTTTGAGTGTGTTTTTAAGATTCAAGGCACACCAGCAAGCAAGGGCAAGACCCAAAATGATGCTAACAACAAGTCTAATAACTTGCCAAGTTGCCATTTTGTAAGAAACAATATCACCTGGAGCAATGCCATTCATAGCAGCAGAATTAGCCGCAGTGTAGCTAATGCGATGCGCCACTTTGCGAAGGTCATTAAGAGCCGTTGGGCTAGTTTTGTCTTCGATTGTTTTCATTGCTTCAAAAGTGAGCATTACGTCTGTTCCGTTGTGAATGCCCTGATTTGTGTACATATAATCGTACAAGTTAAAGTCAGTTAAAACAAATCCTTCGTATCCCCATTCACCGCGGAGAATATCTTCTTGCAAAGCGTGGCTACCACCCGCCCAAGTTGAACCGATTCTGTTAAATGAACTCATAACGGCAAGATTTGCTTTTATCGGTTTTTCAGAAATTGTTCCCTTGTCATCAGAAATGTAGCGCAAAGTTGTGTATGCGTTTTTAACACAAATTTCAAATGGCTTAAGATAAATTTCGCGGATTGCCTGTTCATTTGCCCAATGTGAATTTCCTTGATTTACACGATTTGTTTCTTGGTCATTCATAGCAAAGTGTTTGATAAACGTAACCAATCCCTTTTCACCAGCACCAGCAACAACTTCCGTTGCAAGTTTTCCAGCAAGAACACCTTCTTCTGAATAGTATTCAAAATTTCGTCCTGCAAATGGAGAACGATGGCAGTTCATAGCGGGAGCATACCAACCTTGAAGTTTTAATTGCAAACCTTCTTCGCCAAGCATTACACCCATTTCGTGTGCGAGTGCTTTATTGAATGTTGCTGCAATAACAACTTCTGTTGTATAAGCCATACCATGAGTTGGTGTCATAAATGAACTGAATCCCGCAGGGCCGTCAAAGTCAGTGCGTCCAGGAACACCCAATGCAGGAAGTTCAGCAGTATTGTACGCGCCACTCAAAACCAAGTGAACTAATTCATCTTTATCGGCTTGGTCAAGGAAGTCTTCCCAAAGTGGGTCGTCATAATCAACACCGCGCATTGTAATAACAGAAAGTCCGTTCTTTTTGTTAAAGGTTGGAGCGGGTTTTGAATCTGTGTGGTCTGCGGCTTTGTATGCCTGCCAGCCAGCTACAACTTCTGGGCGAGCGGTGCGGTCTGCATCCGTTGGAGCCGTTGGGAAAGTTCCTGCAAAGTCTGCACGACTAAAGTTAATTGCGTAACCACTTTGTGCATTGTCGCGGAACATATCAGAAACATCGTCAAACAAATTTGTTGCAGCGGTTTTGTCAGAATCGCGTTTGTTGTTTTTGTCATAAACAATGTCGCGAGAAACATTATAATTGATTTCTTCACAACCAGCCTTAACTGTGTGAGAATCGCTTCTTACGGTTAAAACGTAATTGCCGTGTTCAAGAACGTATGCCTTGTGATTTTTGTAATCATAAGATGCCATATCTTCAACAGCAACTTTAAGTGTCAAAGTTTGAGATTCACCTGGCTTTAAGAGATTTGTTTTTGCAAAATCCGCAAGGTTCACCGCTGACTTTTCAATTCCGCCTTTGTAATATGGAGCTGAATAATACAATTCAACGACATCTTTTCCTGCGACAGAACCAGTGTTTGTAACTTTTACATCAACTGAAATATCATCGTCAGTTCCGCCAGTTTTTTTGCCGACAATTTCCCAATCAAATGTGGTGTAAGAAAGTCCAAATCCAAATGGATAAACAACAGCTTCATCATAATTGATAAAACCTTCTGCCGCTGCTGTTTCATAATATTTGTATCCCACATAAATTCCTTCTTCATACTGAACAAAGAAGGCATCTCCAATTGCATTAGACTTTGAAATATTTGAATACTGATTGTTTCCAAAGTTTACAAAAGTTGGGTCTTTTGTAAAATCGGCTGCATAAATGTCTGGAGTTCTTCCAGATGGATTTACAGTTCCGTCAAGAACTTTTGCAACTGAGCGGAAACCGCTTTGTCCTGGAGAACCAATCCAAACGATTGCGTCAACACCATTGTCTTTTTCAATATCGCCCAATTCCATTTGAGTTGAAGCGTTAATAACAACGATAACTTTTTCAAAATTATTTTTTGCAAGAGCGATTGTGTCGCGTTCTTCTTTAGAAAGTTCTAGCTGATGTTGTCCTGGAACATAATTTGCAACTTCTGGAACACTTCTATCCATTTTGCTTGGGCGGTCAAACGTTGCAAGCAAATCTTGAGCAAGGTCGCCACCTTCTCCGCC
>CALCEK010000016.1 GCA_937900125.1 uncultured Treponema sp.
CATCTTGATAAGGATAAGACAGAAAATACTGCAAGCTCTTCAAGCGCGACTGTTACGAGAACTGTAGCGGAAAATTCTGCGCAAGATACGGCTGTTGTTGCAGCGATTGCCGCTGCTTTGCATGAGAATAATATCTTATAGGAACTTCTAAAAGTGTCTTTTTAGGAGCGACCTAAAAAATACGATGTTCTAAAACTTACTATTTTGGCGTTTTTTGCGCAATAGACCTTGTGAGGAACTCGTAGCAAACTTAGAAAAATAGATTTTTTGTTTTAAGTTTGCCAATAATTTTTAAGGGGTTTTTTATGTCTAAAGTTGGAATTTCTGAATTGGTACTGCGTGACGCTCATAAATCTTTGCATGCAACACGTATGACAACGGCGGATATGCTTCCTGCCTGTGAAATGATTGACAAAATCGGTTATTGGGCTGTAGAAGGTTGGGGCGGAGCAACTTACGATAGTTGTATTCGGTTTTTAAATGAAGACCCGTGGGAGCGTTTGAGAAAGCTTCATGCAGCTCTTCCAAATAATCAAATTATGATGCTTTTGCGCGGACAAAATCTTTTGGGCTATCGACATTATGCAGATGATGTTGTGGACAAATTTGTTGAAACCGCCGCCGCAAATGGAATCGGCGTGTTCCGCATTTTTGATGCTTGCAATGACCCGCGAAATCTTGAACGCGCAACAAAAGCGGCTAAAAAAACGGGAAAACACGTTCAGATGGCAATTTCCTATGCTGTAACTCCTTACCATACAATCGAAAAATATGCCGAGCTTGCAAAAACCTATGCGGAATTCGGTGCCGATTCAATCTGTATAAAGGATATGTCTGGTCTTTTAAAGCCCTACGATGCATACGAACTTGTTAAGGCTGTAAAGAAGGCATGTGACCTGCCTGTAGAAATCCACACTCACTCAACAACGGGACTTTCAGTTGCAACGGAACTTAAGGCTGCAGAAGCTGGTGCAGACATTCTTGACACTGCAATCAGTTCCATGGCAATGGGTACTTCTCACAGTCCTACAGAAACTGTTGTAGAAATGCTCAAGGGAACTCCCTACGACACTGGACTGGACACAAAGGCTCTTCTTGAAATTGCAAAGTACTTCCGCGAAGTTCGCCAGCACTATGCTTCTTTGGAGTCAAAATTCCTTGGTGCCGACACTCGCATTTTGGTAAGTCAGGTTCCAGGCGGTATGCTTTCTAATCTTGAAAGTCAGCTCAAGCAGCAGGGTGCCTTGGACAAAATTGATGATGTTCTTAAAGAGATTGCTCTGGTTCACAAGGATGCAGGATATGTTCCTCTTGTAACTCCTACCAGTCAGATTGTAGGAACTCAGGCTGTATTCAATGTACTCTTCGGACGCTACAACAATATGACTCAGGAATTCCGTGACCTTCTTGTGGGACGCTACGGAAAACTTCCTGCCGATCCAAACAGTGACCTTGTAAAGAAGGCTCTTGAGCAGAACAAGATGGAAGAAGTTATTACCTGTCGCCCTGCTGATAAAATTGAACCCGAATGGGACAAGATGGTTGCCGAGGCAAAGGCAAACGGTGGTAACGGCTCTGTAGAAGACACCCTTACTTACGCCATGTTCCCTAAGGTTGCACCTGGATTCTTCAAGAACAGAGCAAATGGTCCTGTTGATGCGGAAAAAACATTTGGTGCAAAAAAGGAAGCGCCTGCATCATCTTCTGCAGGAAAGGGCGGTTCATACACCATTACCGTAAACGGAACTCCCTATGCCGTAACAAGTGGTCCTGCTGGTGACAGCATGAATGTAACTGTTAACGGAACTTCTTACAGCGTAGGCTTTGGTCCTGCTGGTGCTGCTCCTGCTGCAAGTGCCGCTCCAGCCGTTGCTCCTCTTGTTACTGGAGGAGTTGATGTTAAGGCTCCTGTTGCTGGTACCCTCCTTAAGCAGTGCTTTGCAAACGGAACTCAGGTTACAAAGGGACAAACCATAATCATCATAGAATCCATGAAGATGGAACTAGAAGTAAAGGCTCCTGTAGACGGAAGTGTAAGCTATTCTGTTGCCGCCGGAACTCAGGTTTCCAACGGTCAGGTTCTGGCAAAAATTGGTACGGCTGTTTCTGCACCTGCCGCTTCTGCACCT
>CALCEK010000017.1 GCA_937900125.1 uncultured Treponema sp.
CTGATAAGGTTGGAAGGGATGTTTTTTTCTTTACACAAGCACTTTTAAAAGGTGAAGAAAAAAAACGTTTTGCAGCGTTTGTATCGGGAAGGGGAGAAAGTGTAATTCCTATTCCGTGTAGAGATGATTATTATGTGGTTTTACTTTTTCCACAGGTGTGTGTGTCTACAGTAGAAGCGTACAATTTGTTGGACAATAAAAATGCTTTACAAAGTTTAGAAAATGTGTATAATATAACACATCTATTTGTTGAGCAATACAAGCAGGATGTTGCGAAATGGAAATTTCGTAACGACTTTACGATGCCGATTTGTAATCGGTATCCTGAAATACAGCAGGCACTTAAGGCTGTAAAAGCAGTAGGTGCAGATTTTGCAGATATGTCTGGTTCTGGTTCAACAGTATTTGGTATTTTTGTTGACAAAAATCAGGCAATTATGGCACAGAAAAAACTCGCCAAGAAATGGTGTGCGGTGCTTGCCTAGTGCAATAGGTCTTAAGGAGGTGCTGATATGCAGGTAACAGAAGTTCGGATTCGTAAAGTAGAAGACGAAGGAAAATTAAAAGCATACGTGACTGTTACTTTTGATGGTTGCTTTGTAGTTCATAATGTAAAAATTATAGAAGGAAAAACTGGTCTGTTTATTGCAATGCCTAGTAGAAAGACCGCTACAGGCGAGTATAAGGATGTGGCACATCCAATTAGTGTTGAATTCCGCACGATTTTGCAGGATACAATATTAAATGAATATAATGCAGGTCATGTTGAAAAAGAGACTGTAGATGCTAATGGCGATTAGGCTTTAGCTTTTACATATATTTTGGGACGTCGTCAAGTGGTAAGACAACGGCTTTTGGTGCCGTCATTCCGCTGGTTCGAATCCAGCCGTCCCAGCTATCCATTCAATTTTGAGATTTTAAAAGGAGTTCTTTAAAAATGGAACAATTCACAATTACTGCTCATGTACGCAAAGAAAGTGGCAAACGTATTGCAAAAGATTTGCGTGCTAAAGGACGTATTCCTGCTGTTGCATATAATGAAAAAGGCGAATCAACTATGTTAGATGTTGACGCTTCTGAATTTTCAAAGGTATGGCGCACAATTACACGCACAACTTTAGTCAATTTGAATATTGATGGTCAAGATAATATGGCATATATCAAAGATACAGAATATGACATTAAAACTGACAAAAATCTTCACGCTGATTTTTATATTGTAAGTGGAACAAAACCACTCGTTGCAAAATATAAGTTGCATTATTTAGGAACTGCCGCTGGTGTGTTAAAGGGTGGCTTTATGGTAAAGCACATTCCTGAAATTAAAGTTAAGGCTCTCCCTAAAGATTTGCCAGAAAGCGTAAATGTTGATGTTTCTAAAGCAGAAATTGGTGGAAAAATTACAGTTGACGATTTAAATCTGGGAGAAAATGTAACAATTCTTACAAAGCCCGATTCTTTGATTATTAGTATTGCACCTCCTAAAAAATAATTTATCTTTTTAATCCCTCAAGTTTGAGGGATTTTTTATTTGTGCTGAGGAACGAATTTTCCTTTTTACCGAAAGACATTTTAAGTAGTTTCTGATATGGATTCTAAAAAGCAAATTTGTGATTTTGAAAAAGAAGTTTTTGCTAATTTGACAAATTTTGGCTTTTTACTTGATGAGCGGCAGTTGGGCGTTGCTGTAAGTGGTGGCGCGGATTCTGTTTCTTTGCTTATTTCTTTAATTCATTTGTTTTCTTCAAAAAAAATTTATGCAATAACTATTAATCACAATATTCGGAAGGCTGAAGAAACGGAAGGAGACGCGCTTTTTGTTGAAGCCCTTTGTAAAACGCACAATGTAGATTATTTTCGATACGATATTCCTAGAGGCGAGGTTTTTAGCTATGCCGACAAAAATGATTGTGGAATAGAAGCGGCCGCGCGTGATTTGCGTTACAATGTTTTTAAGACTATTTACATAGAAAAAAAATTGTCTGGAATTTGCCTTGCCCACAATAAAAATGACCAGATTGAAACAATCTTAATGCGTTTTTTTTCTGGTGGTAGCGTTGATTCCCTTTCAGGAATTTCTGGTAAAAGAGATTTTTACTTTAGACCGCTTCTTTCAATTTCACGGGATAGAATCGAATCGTATCTAAGTTCACAAAAAATTCAATGGCGAACAGATTCTACTAACGAAGACACCGCATTTTTTAGGAATCGAATACGCAAAAGAATTATTCCTTTTTTAAATTCGGAAATTCCTGGGTGGCAAAACGCTATTCTTAATTTAAGCTTAAAAAATTCATCTGATTCTGAAGTGCTTGAATGTATAACACAAAAAAGTCTTTTAGAGCTTGATTTTTTGTTGAGCAAAGAAGAAGTTTCGTTTTTAGAAGAGAAATTTTTTTTGTTACCAAAAGCTATCCGCAGAAGAATTATTTATAAAGCAGCAGACGCTTTGCTTATAAAGGGGCGACTTCCTTTTACTTTTGTTGATTCTGTTTGTGAAAAAAAAATCGTTGGAACAAAAGAAGCCTGTGGAATAGAAATTTTTTGCAAAGAAACGCGAGTTTTTGTCCGAAAAAAAATAATAATGGCGACAGAAAGCGGTTTTTCCGTTATAATAGAAAGGAATGGGGCTGTAGAAACGGAATTTGCAAATTTTTCCGTAACATATTTTGAAAATTTTTCTGAAATGGGAAATGGAATGTTTTTTGAAACGATTATTTCTGGCGAAAAAAAAGAATTGTTTGTTCCAAAATTACAATTTCCGTTTATTTTAAGAAATTATCAAATTGCAGACACAGTTCTTTCGTCAAATGGAACAGAAAAATCTGTTTCTAAAATTTTTGAATCTTGGAAATGCGGAAAAAATCGTGCCTTAATTCCTGTGATTCAAGAAATGCACTCTCCGCTTGGACAAATTGTTTGTTTGTGGGGGAGTCTGTTCGGATTTCCAAATTGGATTGTTAAGGAAAACTCTTAAAAAGTCAACAAAACTGATTTTTTAAGATTCCTTTAAGGCTAAAATTTAAATTGTAAGGATTTTACAAAATGAAAAAGAAATTTCTTGTATTTTTTTTACTTGTTTCTTTTGCAAATATAGTTTTTGCTCAAAGAACAAAATATAACGCAAATCGTGTAGCCGCATTAAATTGTTTGGCGCAGGCAAAAAACTATGCAAAACAAGATAATTGGCAGGCTGTTTTTTCAGAAACTCAGTTAGGACTTGCCTATGATGACGAAATTTCTGATTTGTGGTTTATGAAATCGCTTGCAAATGAAAAAGTGGGCGGCTTTCGTTTTGAATCGCTTGAAGATGTTGAACGCGCAATCGATTTGGCTTCTTGGTTTGACTATCACCGAGATGAAGCGAGAATTTTGTATGCTGATTTGCTTTCTGAAACTTGCCATTTACAAGAGGCGCAAAACGTTTTAGACGCAAAACCACAAATTAAGTCTGCGGATGCGGATTTTATTCGGGCAAAGGTTTTTTATCGGCAAGGAACAGCATCTAGTCGCAGTCGCGCACGGGCAATCCTTGAAAAAGCGCGAAAACTTTATCCAAAAGATGTGCGTTTTGCTTCACTTTTTTTTGCTTTTGAAAATCCTTCATCACTAGATGGAAGTGCAAAACGACTTTCTGCAAATTATTTAAGATTAGTTCAAGACATTCAAGTTCAAGGAACAAGTGATTTTTTTGAATTAGAGTTTTTTTCTATTGATTTTGCGGATTCTAGGGAGCGCGAATATATGCTCCGCAGCCTTAAAAGTCGCAATGCAGAACACCCTTTGTATGCGCGTTTAGCTTTAGAGGCGGGGCTTTTGTCGCAGGAAGAAGCCTTTGATTATTTTACAGCTTTTGCGGACAGTCAAATTGGATATAAATTTTTAGCCGATTTGATTCCCTATTTTACGGAAGAAAATGTTTTGTCTAAGGTAAAAGATTATTTTTCTTCATATAATGGAGAACTTTGCCTTGATTTGAACAATGACCACATTGTAGATTTCTTTGTACAATATAAAGATGGGCGACCTAGCTACATTCGTTATGAAGCTTTTCAAGACGGCAGGGATTTTTGGAATTGCACTTGCGATTTTGGAACTCCAATTTCAGCTAATTTTAAGCAACAAAAAATTGATGTTGAATGGGCGGAATTTCCAGAATTAAAAAACGTGGTGTTCAAAGACCGATTTGAAGATTTTGAGGAGAAGTTGCTTTTAATACCGCATGAAAAAGTCTGGTCTCCCATTCGCATAGAAAAAGAACCTGTTTTGTTTAACACCATTGGTTTGGAATTCCTTTTTCCAGTCATAAATGAATCTGAAATTCCATTGACACGGGAAAATTTGCTTTCTAGCACTTCGTCAGTGATTGTTCCCTCAACAGAGCGCGAAAATGCTTCCATAGAAATTCATTTTATTGACGGCGAAATGTATTCTGCGGATTATAAAACTGGCACTGTACTTTTTGCAAAAGCCGAGTTTGAAAATGGTTTGCCGTCATTGCGACTTGTAGATGCAAACGGCGATGGCATTTTTGAAACAACAGAATTCTATTCAAAATACGAGGACTCTACAAATGTAGAGGTAAATAGCGAGGAAGAAAAAACTCTTATGGCTAGACTTTTTGGTATCGAGTCGGAAAGTGCGCCATTTTACCTTAGAATGATTCAAGTTGACAATACTGGCGATTCTGTGCCTGATTATGCGGAGGAATATTTTGCTGATGGGGGAAAAATTGCTTCTTGGGATACTGACGGCGATGGAAAATGGAATATCCGCGCTGTAACATATTCTCGAAAAAAAGATTCTGAGGGGAATTTTTTGCCACGAATTCAAGAATCGATTTTTTATGATTCTTTTGCTGACAGGCATATTACGATTCAATTTGAAGATTCAAAACCAAAAAGTGTAACTTTAAATGACAAAGTTTCAAAAGTCATTCAGGACAAAAATTTTACTTCGCTTTATTGGTTAAATACCGAAGGTTCTACATCTCTTGCAAAAGATATTATAAAAACGCTTACTGATGAAAATAAAAATGCGGTGAGCATGATTGTTCAAAATGAAAAAGAACGTGCGCTTTCAATAAAAATTGACGATTTTTTTTATGCACTTTTAATACGCGATTACGATTATGGTACTGCTGATGAAAAATAAATTTTTTCTACTTTTTTGTTTTTCGCTACTGCTTTTTTCGTGTAAAACGAGTGACAAAGATGAGCAAACAAAAATTATTGACTATACAGATGAACAGGTTGTTCTTGATACGATTAAAGAAATCCGCACATTAAGCGAAAGTAAGCCGATTCGCGCATTTTATCGCGCTGAACTTTTAAAATTAAATGTTCAAGAAAATGCAGAAGTTGTTGCCCTTTTTGAAGAATGTAAATCGCTCCTCGTAGAAAACTTTAAACAATCTGAAAAAGATGGCGATTTTTTGTCTGCGTTGCGCATTTTTGATTCTTACAATGCAATAACAAAAAGTTCAGAAATTGATTTTGCTACAAAACGAGAAAATCTTGTTAGCGAAATAAAAATGCCACTCGAATCGTCAAACAAAAACTCTGATTTAAGTTTAAATTCAGAAAATTTTGCAGATTTTGTGAGTGGCACTGTAACAGTCCTTGTTGACCTCGGAATCAAAGTGCAAAATGGTGTGGGCAGACAAGAAACCATGCTTGGAAGTGGATTTTTTATTTCTAAAAATGGCTACATTGTTACAAATCATCACGTAATTGCATCTTGTGTTGACCCAAGTTATGAAGGTTTTGCGCGATTGTACATAAAACTTTCTAACGACAGTGAAAATCGAATCCCCGCACGTGTTGTGGGCTATGATAGCACAATAGATTTGGCACTTTTAAAGACGGAAGTTGACGCGCCTTACGTTTTTTCTTTAGGTTCAAGTTCTGAACTTGCGGTTGGAGATACGGTTTATGCAATAGGTTCGCCTGTGGGACTTGAACGAACGCTTACGCGCGGAATTGTTTCTACGACTGACCGCGGCGATTTGATGTCGCTCGGAAAAGTGTTTCAAATTGACGCAGCTGTAAATAGCGGAAACTCTGGCGGTCCGCTTATAGATAGCTCTGGTCGGGTTCAAGCTGTGGTGTATGCGGGTGTTTTAAATTATCAGGGATTAAATTTTGCGATTCCTGTAGAATATCTTAAAAATGAATTATATATGTTGTATTCTGGCGGAGAGAGAAAACATCCATGGATTGGCATTTATGGAAAAACAAATAAAAATTACAATAAAGCAAATGGTCTTGTTGTTCACTATGTAATGCCAGGAAGTGCAGCTTTTTTGTCGGGAATAAAAAGTGGTGATGTACTTGTGAGCGTAAATGGTACACAAATTTACACGGCAGAAGATTTTCATCTTCTTTTTATGCAATTTCAGACTGATTCAATAATAAATGTTGGCATTTTAGATGAAAATGAAAACGTAAAAGAAGTGCCTTTGTATTTAGACAATCGTCCTTCAAATCCAGGCTATGAAATGTATCGGCGGGATTTACTAGAAAATGCTTTGCTCCCGATTTTTGGAATGGAATTGCTCCATGCTTCAACTTTATCAAAAAATGATTATGTAATTTCAAAAATAATAAAAGGTTCTGCGGCTGACGAAAGCGGTTTTAGCGAGGGAGACCCAGTTAAGATAATCAATGTGGAAGTCAACAAAGAAAAAACGGCTTTGTTTATGACGCTTTTTGCAAAAAAACGAAAAAATAGTTTTCTTGACGTAGGACTATCTATTGCTTGTCCGCTTGATTCAGAGTATTATTTTTAAGGATTTTTTAAGATTTTGCCAATGTTACGGCTGAAACAAAATTAGAGGGATTTATGACTGAATTAAAATATAAACGCAATTTTTGTATAACAGCGCATATTGACCACGGAAAATCAACTTTAGCTGACCGGCTTATTCAGCGGGCAAAAATTATTGAAGACAGACAAATGCGAAGTCAGATTTTAGACAATATGGATATTGAGCGCGAAAGAGGAATCACAATAAAAAGTCAAGCGGTAACAATTCCATATCACGCAAAAGATGGTCATGATTACGAGTTGAATTTTGTTGATACGCCAGGTCATGTAGATTTTAGTTACGAAGTTAGCCGCGCAATTGCTTCTTGCGAGGGAGCATTGTTGTTAATTGATGCGACCCAAGGGGTAGAAAGCCAAACTGTTAGCAATATGTACCTTGCGCTTGAGCAAGATTTAACGATTGTTCCCGTGATAAATAAAATCGACCTTGCAAGTGCAGACATTCCCAATGTAAAAAAGCAAATTGACCGCGATTTAGGGCTAGATAGCTCTGATGCGTGCCTTGTGAGTGCAAAAACGGGTGAGGGGATTGACGATTTAATGGAAGCAATCGTAACAAAATTTCCCGCTCCAACAGGCGATGTTTCCGCCCCGCTAACAGCTTTGATTTTTGATTGCCATTATGACGAATATCGTGGAGTTGTTGTTCATATCCGAGTGAAAAATGGGCGCATAAAAGTAGGGGATACTATTCGTTTGATGAGTTCTAAAACCGAATACAAGGTCGAGCAAGTTGGGATTTTTAAAATTCGGTACGAAGAATGTTCTTATCTTGAGGCTGGCGATGTTGGCTATGTTATAGCGGGAATCAAAGCTGTTCAAGATGTGAGTGTTGGAGATACAATCACGTTATCTTCAAATCCTGCTTCAGAACCGCTTCCTGGGTTTAAAGAAGTAAAACCCGTTGTTTTTTCATCAATTTATCCCCTTGATTCAAATGATTATGAAGAGTTAAAAGAGGCGATGGAAAAACTCAAACTAAATGACGCTTCTTTAGTGTACGAAAAAGACAATTCCCTTGCGCTTGGAAATGGTTTTCGTTGCGGTTTTTTGGGATTGCTCCATTTGGAAATTGTACAAGAGCGACTTGAGCGCGATTTTGACCAAATTGTCATTTTTACCGCTCCAAGCGTAAAATATAAGGTAAAACCCGCTGGGCATGATGAAATTTTTGTAGACAACCCTGCTGATTATCCAGTCGGAAAAATCGAATCAAGCCAAGAACCATATATAAATGCAACAATAATTACCCCATCGGAGTATTTAGGGGCGATTATGGAGCTTTGCCGCTTAAAGCGCGGTTCTCAAAAAAATATGCAATATCTTGACGAAAAGCGTGTTGAGTTGATTTACGAAATGCCACTTTCCGAAGTTCTTTTTGATTTTTACGACAAATTGAAAAGTTATAGTCGCGGTTATGCAAGTTTTGATTACGAAGTTACGGATTATAGGCCAACAGACCTTGTCAAAATTGACATTCTAATCAATTCCAAACCCGTTGACGCGCTTTCGCAACTTTGTTACAGACCAAATGCGGCGGAACACGCAAAAATTGTTTGTGAACGCTTAAAAGGCGAAATCGCTCGTCAGCAATTTAAAATTGCAATTCAAGGGGCAATCGGAAGCCAAATTATTGCCCGCGAAACTGTTAATCCCGTTAGAAAAGATGTTTTGGCAAAATGCTATGGTGGCGATGTTACGCGAAAGAGAAAATTGCTAGAAAAACAAAAGGCAGGAAAAAAGCGTATGTTTATGGCAGGCGAAGTGGAATTACCGCAAAGTGCATTTTTAGCCGTTTTAAAAGAAAAAGAAAACGATTAAAAATTTGCGCGTCATTCGGTGCAATAGGCTTTGCCAGGCTTTGCCGAGCGTTACTAGACAGGCTCTTAGGGAAGGTATTTTAAAAATGAATCGAGTTCAACGCGAATTCTTTTTAGAAAATTTGGCTCTAAAGAAAGTGCATATCCATCAGGAAAATGGGCATACAAATATTCTCTGCAATTTAAGATTTCTTTAAGCTGCTCCGAAAGAGATTGATTTTCATTTCTAAAAACAGATTTTTCGCCATTTGACAAAAGATCTTTTAGGGCAAAAAGTGCTGTTTTTTCGTTTTCAATGAATTGTCGTTTTTGACCTTTATTCTTTAATTCTTGATTTAATCTTAAAATGTAGGATTCGAAATCACATTCGCCTGAAAAATTTAAAATCGACCGTTCAAGAATTGAAAAATCTCCGCTTTGGATTTTTAGAGGAATCCCATCATACCCAATATCAAACAAATTTTTCTCTGATTCAAAGATTGCAGAAAATTGTTCAGCGTAAGATTTTAAATTGGTTAAAGTTGCAATCGATTTTCCTCTTTTTGACACAGTTGGCATAGCAGCTTGAACAAATGCCGCTTGGCTATTGTCAGTAGAAAAAAATCTGTTTGTTTTTAAAAGAATATTCTCTTGTGCAGGAGTTCCTTTTGCATGAGTCCTACCGATTGAGTAAGAAAAATCTAAACCCGTTACAAAAACTGGAATATCGTCATTTTTTCGGAGCAAAAGGGCAATTTTTACCGCAACAAGTCCCACGGAACCAAGGGGGGCAAAAAGTTCACGGATAATTTCAGCTTTTTTTAAGCTATCCCAAAATTTCATCGGAGCGTATTCTGTTGCAAACCAAATGACATTTCCGCCTAAAACACGCGGAATATTTGTACGCGAGCTAATATCGGCAAATAAGGTTGTGCCTTTTTTTACTCCAATATACGCATTTTGTATAGCCATTTGACTTTCTAGCGAAACTACCCCGTTAACATTTATTGAAGCCTTTGTAAAAGAAGGGAGAGCTGCGTCTACTGTTAAAATAAAAAGCTTGTCTTTATCAATTTTTTTTAGATTTTTTAAGGTAAAATCAAGACTTTCGCCTGCACCACAAACTAAAATGGGACAATTTACTGTTTTTTTTACATCCGAAAGTAAAATTCCATTTTCTACGCTTGGCAAATTTTTTATTAAATTCTTTGAATACAAAGCCCCAAGTTTTACAAGTGTAATTCGGTTTTTCCAAAACGAAGCAACAATATCTCTAAGTCCGCTTTCAATTGCGTTGTACAGCTCAGAATTAAATTGTGTTCCTCCAGAAAAATCAATTCTTAAAATTCTTTTAAATAAACCTGAGTTGACCAAATTTCTTGTATCTGAATCAAGTTTTTTAAGATTATTTACATAATAAAAAGGAATATCGTTTTCTTTTACAGAAAGGGCAAGCGTAAAAAGTTCCCTGTCGGCTTCTACGGCAATGATTGTGCAATTAGGTTTTAGTTTTTCTTTAAGTTGTCTTAAACCGTACCACAAACACGGGGAAAAAATTAAAATGATTGTTCCTTGTGCAATTTCAGTTTTTTCAATTAAACTGCAAATTGATTTTTCTGGATTATATTTTGAGTAAAGGAATCGATTTTTGTATTTTACTGTATTTAAAATAGGAAAGCCCGTTCCGCATTCAAACAGAGCGGGCTTTTCTGAAAATTGATTGTCCAAAATAAACCTAATTTTTTAAAAAATATTGCATATATGTGGACAAGAAATTATCCGTAAAGTTTTCAGAGGAAAGAATCCCATTTGAAGCACTAGAGCGGTCGTAACCTAACGCAGTAGAGGCATAATTATCATTTTCACCCACATTGTCCTTTTGAATACCCGAGCAAGTTGCAACAATAATATTGTTTCCTAAAACAAAAGGTTTACTCAATTCGCCTAATTTTAAAGAAAAGAGTGTTTGCATTGCATTTACATTTGAAGAAAGCCCTTCTAATTCAGGAATGTCCGAAGGAATCCCCGTTAACAAAGTGGACGCACCATAATTTACAGGAAATGCGGTTGTAGAAACTTCTGTAATACCTTCTTTTTCGCAAGCTTCGGCAAATGAGCTAGATGCGGCAGAGAGTGCAAAAGCTCCCGCAATATCATCCATATAGTAGTTTTCAACGTAGCCACGCTCATTTGTTTTAACATAGGAATGAATTACATTGACAGTGTCTTCATCATCAAGATTTGCGTCTTTTGCAGAAGCGTCCGCTCTAAAAATACTATAGCCAACTTTTGTTTTAATTACGCTAGAAATTTGACCTACAGAAAGAGAAGTAATTTGTTCGACTAAATCGCCAGAATCAACTGTATTTAAAAGCTGGTAATAATATGAACTTAGCACTTTTCCATCGGAATCGGCATAATTCCCTTGAGATTTTTCAGAAACGGCATCCTCAAATGTCAATTCATTATTGTTGATTTGCTTTAAGACTTCTTCAGCTTCCTCTTGAGTTGAAAGCGTAATGGCAGAAAGGTCATATTTTACAAAAAGATTTTTGTTTGACTCGGCAAATTTAACAGCTTCGCTTTTTGGAAAATCATTTGTGTTAAACGCAACAAGGTCAAATGAATGTTTTTCTGTGTCCATGCCAAGAATGAATTGTTTTTCGGCATTAGACGCTTTAATTCCGTATAGTGTTTTTCCATTTATGGTGACACTTGAGCCAAAAACGTCATCCGTATAGCGTTGATGAATTAAGCTTCGTTCAATGTTTTCTTTAAGTTCTTGTTTTTCGGAAGAAGTTGCTTGATTATAAAGCCGCATAGAAAATTTGCCGTTTTCCTGAAACTGTTCGCTAGAAACAAGTTCGCGATTTATGGCGGATTCTGGAACAGAGTAGCCGCTTTCTTTTATGGCATTTTCGTAGTGCATATACAAAACAGTCTGCCTAAAAGCTTCTTGTAATACATAATAATAGGAACTTTGGTCAACATTGTAACCGAGTCGGGTATAAAAATTCACCAACTGAGAAACTGTGTTTGAAAACAAGGAACCAGGTTTGTATTCGATTTTTTCTCCATTATAAACGCCAAAAACAGGAACGTCCTGCTTGTTTGCCAAGGAGCTAAAAATCAATCCGCCCCCCGCAGGAATAAATACGAGCGCGGAAATTATAAGAACGATAACCGCTCCAATTTTTGTCTTATCTTTTTTTTCTGATTTGTTACTTTCTTGATTCATAAAAAGACATCCTTTTGCTGAAAATAGAATCGCCTAAAACTAAAAAAGTTCCAAACAAATTCTAGTAAATGTGAAATTGATTTTATCATTGTATAAAAACGCTGTCAACGGCACAAAAAGCTTTTGTAAAAGTAGAAAAAGTTCTCTTTTTTCTTTTTTAGGTGAGGGTAGGGCGGTGGGCAACTTTGTTAAACACCGTGTTTTATAGTTTTTAGCATCAAAAAAAATGTAAAACATTTTGCCCATTTTCACGCCCCCCGCCCAGACTGTCTAAAAACTACATTTTGAGATAATTTTT
>CALCEK010000018.1 GCA_937900125.1 uncultured Treponema sp.
CCGATCTACCACCATTCCCTCCGACGTCAGGATTGAATGGAACAACGACAGGGTTAAACATCGTTTCTCCAAGTGGCACAATTTCAACGTATCGCCTAAAGGATGGGATTCCGAATGAATACATTATGTGCATTACCGAAATGGCGGACGGTAGCGTTTGGGTTGGAACGGACGGCGGTGGCATTTTTGTTTTGCGGAATGGGAAAATCTCAGAAATTTACAATACAGAAAATGGACTTTCGGGAAACGTGATTTTTAAAATCCTTGAGTTTTCTGAAGACGAAATTTGGATTTGTACGGGAACGGGATTGTGCCGTTTTAAAGACAAACAATTTTCTATTGTTCGCGGTGCAGGATTTGGAACGGATAGCATTTTTCAAATTATTCCCGATTACACAGGAATGGTTTGGATGACAAGCAATCGCGGAATTTCTAACATTCGCCTAAATGACCTTGAAGATGTTGCGGACGGAAAAACAAAAAATGTTTCGGCACGATTTTTTTCGCACTCGGACGGAATCCATTCGGGTGGAGTAAACTCAACATCGCTTTCGCTTTGCGATTCTTTGGGACGATTGTGGTTTACATTGATTGACGGCGTTGCGGTTTATGACCCAGTAAAAGCAACCGAAAACAAATTGCCTCCGCCCGTTCAGATAAAAGACGTAATTGTTGATAATGATTCCATTCCATTTGTTGACACAAAAATTTTGCTTTCGCCAGATTCCAAACGCTTGACAATTTTGTTTACGGGATTAAGTTTTGTGTCTTCCGAACAAATGCGTTTTAGCTATTGCCTTGAAGGTTTTGACAAGGGATTCACAGACTGGTCGCAAAACCGACAAGTTTCTTACACAAACTTAAAACCTGGCACGTACACATTTTCCGTTATTGCCGAAAACAGCGATGGCATTCACGGATTCCCATCTGACCCGCTTGTGATTATAAAAAAACCGCATTTTTGGCAACTTTGGTATTTTTGGTTTACAATCGGATTTTTTGTGGTCTTTACGATTCTGTCGATTATTCTTTTGCGCTTTAGACGAATGCAAAAATATCAGCGAAAATTGGAGCTTGAAGTAGAGCGGCAAACACACACGCTAAAGGAACAAGCGCAGGCACTCAAGGAAGAAAAAATCAAATCGGAAAATCTCCTCTTGAACATTTTGCCCCGCGCGGTAAAAGAAGAGCTTGAAAAATCTCCAGGAAAAACAATTGCCGATTACTACGATTGCACAACCGTTTTATTTGCAGACATTGTGGGCTTTACGCAAATGGCATCGGGCTTAGACGCAACAGAAATTGTTAGAATGTTAAACGAATTATTTTCTCGCTTTGACAATCGGGCTGTAAATTGTGGCGTAGAAAAAATTAAAACGATTGGAGATGCGTATATGGCGGCTTGCGGATTTGAAGAAGGAAACGCAAAAGAAAATGCCGTTCGCCTGGTAAACTTTGCAAAAGGAATGTTAACTGACATTGAAGAATTCAACAAAGAAAATGCTGGTGTAAAATTACAAATGAGAATTGGCATAAACAGCGGTTCTGTTGTGGCGGGAGTCATTGGGCGCACCAAATTCATTTACGACATTTGGGGTGACACTGTAAATGTCGCAAACCGAATGGAAAGCAGCGGAAGCGCAGGAAAAATTCATCTTTCAGAAAGCACTTATGTTTTAGTCAAAGACAATTTTACTTGCGAAGGACCATTTGAGCATCAAATCAAGGGCAAAGGCAAAATGTCAA
The DNA here is from genome assembly GCA_937900125.1 of uncultured Treponema sp. Classification (GTDB taxonomy): domain Bacteria; phylum Spirochaetota; class Spirochaetia; order Treponematales; family Treponemataceae; genus Treponema_D. The sequence continues at coordinate 1,747 of CALCEK010000018.1, forward strand.
CATATTTTTTGGCGTAACAAACTTTCAAAATTTTACCCTCGTTATAAAACAGAAATTTCCGAATGTCTATTCGTTTGCAAGTTTCCCTGAAATGTGGTCAATGCTGAGTTCAAGGCAGCAAACTGCATTTAGGGCTTTTTTCATTTCAACTTCCACGGATTCTGGGGTGGGATAATATTTTATCCCCAGCTTTCTTACTTGATTTTCGATTTTTTGTTCGTCGGTTAAAATGTTGATTCTTCCAAAAACAATCACGCTTTTTATGTTAAGTGCCCACTCGTTTTCTTTTTTAAAGCCCGAATCCATAATGCAAAAACTCACTTTATTGTTCGCCTTGATTGCGTCAATTTTGTGACCGACTTTTGCGCAGTGAAAATAAATTTTCCCATCGTCAAACAAAAAATCCATCGGAAAACCATAAGGGTAGCCGTCTTCGCCAAAAACTGAAAGGACACCGCGTTTTTCATTTGCCAAAAGTTTTTCACATTCCGCTAAAGAAAGTTGTTGTTTGAATCGTCGCATTTTTCTAAACATATTTTCCTCCCGACAAATCACATTGTGCATTTTCTTTCTATTATATACACCAAATTTTACCGTTTTTCAAGACGCGCTTTCCGAAAATATTTTGTGGGAATTCTCAAAATTTGTGCTATAATTTTCTTATGGCTACTTCAAAAAAAATAAATATTGTAAAGAGAATCCTTTTTTCATTTTGCGCAATCGTGCTGGGAATCATTTTGCTAATCGCGCTTTTGTTTGGATTTTTAACCTTGCGGGAATTTCGCCCCGATTCTGTCGAGCGGATTCTTGTTCAAAAAAACAGTTCGTCAGTTTCTGAGGCGGCAGAGCTTTTTTGCGAAAAAAGTTTTACGGTTGTTTCGTGGAACACGGGATATGGCGCACTCGGTGACAACGCGGATTTTTTTATGGACGGCGGAAAACACGTTATGACGGCAGACAAGGCGCGTGTTCAGGAAAATCTCAAGTCAATTTCTCAAAACACAAAAGCTTTTTCGCCCGACATTGTATTTTTTCAGGAAGTTGACCAAAAGGCGACTCGCTCACATAAAATAAATCAGCTAAAATATTATTCGGATTTTTTTACCGATTTTCAGTTTGCTTATGCTAGAAATTTTTTGGTGGACTTTATTCCGTACCCGATTCCGCCGATTGGCAAAGTTGACGCGGGAATTGTAACACTTAGCCAGTACGCGCTTTCGGATTGCGAGCGCATTCAGTTGCCGTGTCCGTTTAGTTGGCCGCTTAGAATTGGAAACTTAAAACGTTGCCTTTTAGTTTCGCGGGTGCCAGTTGCAGAAACGCAAAAAGAGTTGGTGTTGGTCAATTTACATCTTGAAGCCTACGATTCGGGCGAGGGGAAAATTGCACAAACGGCTATGCTTAAAAATTTTTTGGAAGCGGAATACCAAAAAGGAAATTATGTGATTGCCGCTGGCGATTTTAACCAGACATTTTCTACGGTTGACAAAAGTGCTTTTCCAGTTCACAGCGGAATGTGGCTCCCTGGCGAAATTTCAGCCGAAGATTTTCCCGTCGATTGGAAACTTTTGATGGACTCGCGCACAGCTTCTTGCCGTTCGCTTGACCGTCCGTTTAACGGCGAAAATCCGAGCGAGTTTCAGTTTTACATAATTGACGGTTTTATCGTTTCGCCCAATGTGCAAGTTTTGGATTTTTCAACTCGGCAGCTAAACTTTGCGGCAAGCGACCACAACCCCGTGCTTCTTACCGCCCAATTAAAAAAATAAGCGAGACCTCAAAAACTCTAACTTTTAAGCCGATTCTTTTTTTAGGGTCGGCGAAAATCTTTTTTGCAAAACGCCCAAAAAGTCTAAACGCAAACAAAAAAAAATCTTTGGCAGTGTAAAATCTTGTATTATAACAAAATAACTTGTTTTGTGTACCAAACCCCTGTACAATTTTACTTTGCGCGTAACAGTTACTTTGTTTAATATTTTAAGATTAAATTAAGATAATTTAAGACTATATTAAGTTTTTCAAAATTTTCAAAAAAAATCACGCACACAAAAAAATCGTAGAGAAAAGAATAAAATTTTGGAGCTGCTATAGAAAAACACGCAAAAGATATTTTTATGCTGTCGCACTTATTAAAATTTCTATGCAAAAATAAAATGAATCTCCAAAAATATAAATGCGAGAATCGTTTTAGAAAATGCTTAAACTTTTCTCATCGCTTCAAAAATTACGTGTGCATATTTTTTGTGTTCCTGACAATTTTTTCATTTGAAGATACCAATTAAATTTCATTTAAATAAAAAAGGAATCAGATTCCCAAATCGCACGGAAATCAGAATTTCCATTGAATACTTTTTTGTCGTACTATATAATATGATATTACAATTACCACAGGGGGATTTATGAGAGGGAATACTTTCAAAAGTTTTTGCATTTTTATGCAAAAGGGTGGGGTAGGAAAAACAACTCTAACAAGTATGCTGTCGTATGAGCTTTCAAATTACGGAAAGACTCTTGTCATTGATGCTGACCAACAGGGAAATCTAACTTTTTTATTCGACAAGGATTTTTCCTCCAGAAAAGGTCAAAAGGGATTTTTATCAGTTCTAAAAGAAGAGTCTTCTATAGAAGAGGCAGTTGTAGAGTTTCGCGCTCCATCTGAAAAATCAAAAGGCTTGTATATACTTGGAACAAAAAAGAATGATAATGATTTAAGATATTTTATGGAAACATCTTTCCGCGATGACCCACACGTAATTAAGCTCTTAATAGATGCTGCAAAAGTGGCTGGTTTTAATTATGTGTTTTTTGATTTACCTCCATCTTTTGGTTACTACGAAAAAATCATTTTGGCATATATGGATGTGATTCTTCCGATTGTTGAGCCTGAGGATTTTGCTGTAGAAAGTCTTACAAATTTTAACGCTCAAATTCGCAAGCTACGAGTTCAATATGATTCAAAAGTAAAAGAATGTAGATATTTATTAGTTAATAAAGGAAATTCTCAAAAACAAGTTCACAAATACTTTACTGATACTTTGCGTTCTTCATCCTATGAAGTTTTTGAATTTCATGATTCTAAAGCAATATCGGGAGCAATATCATATCATCTTCCGATGCAAGAGTATCAGCCTGGAAATCCACTTTGTAAGACTATTTCAATGTTAGCCAATAAGGTTAAATAAAAGTTTGTTTAACGAACTTTTATTATTTTGGGGGAAAAATGAAAAAACGACCATCTTTAGCAGAAGTACACGGAAATATAGATTCTAGATTAAATTTTGAAATTGAAGAACAATTTGAAAATGATGCTGACTTTTCACAAAAGTTAGTTGATATACCGATTGAGCAAATTGAACTCGACAAAAATATCCGTGACGCATACGCGGATGCATCTTTGGAAGAACTCGGGGATTCAATTATTGAAAATGGACAAATACAACCCATTATAGTTGCACGGAAAGGTGAAAAATATGTAGTTAAGATAGGACATAGAAGATACAAGGCTTGTCTGTTACGTGATGTTAGTACAGTTAAATGTATTATTGAAGACGATTTTAAAGACGAGCGCGATAGAATTATAACTCAAGCTATAGAAAATGAGCAGCGACTCAATCTTTCGTCAAGAGAACGGGAAGCATATATTGCGCAACTAATCGATTTGGGACTTTCCCAGATAGAAATAGCTAGAGCTTTGCATAAATCGAAGGGGTGGGTGAGTGAAGCTCTTACGTCATATAAGTTTGTAAACGAAAATCAAGAACAGTTTGAAGGATTAAAGGAGGAACCTTCGACAAGAGATATTTGGAAAGCAAGCACATTATCTCATGAGCAATTAGAAACAGCAATTAAGGCAACAAAAGCTCAAGGGGGAACTAAAGAAGCATTCAAAAATGAAATTAGTAAATTGTATACAGAAAACACCTCCCGCAAAAGGAGGTCTTCGCATTACAAGGTGAAAGTTTCGCAGACTTTATTTATCGACCCCGATAACAAAATTGTTACACTTGTTCCATCATCTTGTGCAGATGAAAATCTTGCCGATGTTATTGCTGATAAAATACATGAATATTATGAGGCAAATGGATATACTGTTTCTATGTAGATAAGTTATAAAATAATCAATCTCTCGTTTCTCATGACGAGAGATGCTAATTATTCGTGCGGAGGATTCGATCCCTTGGCACTTGCGTTATACTCGATTAACTTGAAAAAATGATTTTTGCCATGCCATTCTGAGCCAAAAGGTGAAGAATCTCGGTTTGCCACGCAAACACTAGATGTTTTGCTGGCAACACTTGGCAAAGCCTATTGCTCAACATAACGATGTCGATAAAGCGCGGTCGCAGACCAGATTTACCACAACAATGCGAACATGGGGGGAGGAATCGGATAGTGTACAATATCTTGTGTAAACGCTCCGTTGGGGCATGAAAAAGGAACCAA
>CALCEK010000019.1 GCA_937900125.1 uncultured Treponema sp.
ATTGCACTCAAGTTGTGGTTGATAACCATAGTATATCTCCTTAAGATGGATTTGCTAAGCACGTGGCGAGACACATAGGCCTCGCTGTGTCCCCTGGGCTTTACCACCCTATATTACATATTTCGGAAGCAGGAAAAAATTCTTAAGCAGAAAAATAAAAAAATATGCGATTTTTTTTATGTGCGTCCACAGTTAATGCAACCGGTAACGATTACGTGTGGCTTACCATCTTTGGTTTTAGTAAAAAGTCGAGAAATTAAATAGCCGTCCTGTGCAACAGGCTTTTTACACACAGGACAGCAGCGTTTTATATTCGCATCTTGCAGTTTTGGATAGCAACTTGGGCACCCCATTACATTGCAACGCTGCCCTTCTGTGCTTTCTTTTACACTGCCAAAAATGCGGGAATGAAGCTGTTGCCCTTGCAAAAGCCGTGTGCCACACAGTGGGCAACTTGCACCGCTTGCAGCCTGCGCTGCGGAATGTGTGCGCACCACTGATTTTGCACCAAATATATCTAATATAGTACAGAGTTTGAATGCAATGTACATTACAAACAATGTAATTGCAACAACGACAAGCGTTTTTAAAGCAAACATAGTATTAGCGCAGCGGGCAGTTCTTGCCGTCACAGGACTCGGAACCGCAACCCTGCGCACGGTTGGAACGGAGCATTTCTTCCATTGTGTGCCAACCTAAAACAGCGCATTTTACCCTGGCAGGCATAAAGCTTATGTTTTGCAACGAAGAAGCTTCGTCTAAAGGTTCAAGGCTTTCTTCATCAGAAATTTTTCCTTGAATCATATCAGAAAAAAGCGAAGAAAGTTTTAACGCTTCTTCAACAGTTTTTCCGATAATGTCATCTAGCATCATATCAACACTTGCTTGACTGATTGCACATCCCGAACCGCTAAACGTGCCGTCTGTTATCACATTAGAAGAATCAATTTTTAGCTGAAGATAAATGTTGTCCCCGCAACTAGGATTTACTCCGCGCAAAGTAAGAGAAGCGTCAGAAAGTACGCCCTTGTGATTCGGAGTAAGATTGTGTTCATTTAAAATCTGAGTGTATAACGCCTTTAAATCCATTTTTTCCCTCTAATCAGAAAATCCCATCCAACGCCTTACATTAGAAAGTTTTTCCACAAAACGCACAACCTCGTCTTCTGTATTGTAAAGATAAACGCTTGCGCGTGCCGTACTGCCAACATTGAGTTTTTCCATAAGCGGCTGCGCACAATGATGCCCCGCACGGATAGCAATTTGTTCAGTGTCAAGCAAACTTGCAATATCGTGCGGATGAACGCCGTCAAGCGTAAAAGTTACAATTCCGCAATGTTTGTTTGGGTCGGGATTCCCAACAATGTGAACGTGCGGGATTTTTGACATTTCCTCCATCAAAAGCGAAGCGAGTTTGTTGTCATGAGCCGAAATGTTTTCTAAACCGATTTGATTCAAAAACTCAAGCGCACTAGATAAGCCGACTGCCCCAGCAGCATTTACCGTTCCCGCTTCAAATTTATGCGGGAGTTCTGCATAAGTGGCATCGTTACGGGTAACATATTCAATCATTTCGCCACCGCGCAAAAATGGTTGCATTTTAGAAAGCAATTCTTCCTTGGCAAACAAAACGCCAATTCCCATTGAAGCGCATAATTTGTGACCGCTAAAAGCAAAAAAATCCGCGCCCAACGCTTGAACGTCAACGGCAAAATGCGGAGTGCTTTGCGCACCATCCACAACTAAAACCGCCCCGCGTCCTTCATTTCCAACCGAATGTGCAATTTTTGCAATTTCCGAAATTGGATTTGTAATTCCAAAAACATTGCTCACTTGAGTTATCGCAACAATTTTTGTTTTTGAAGTGATTTTTTCTTTGTATTCCGAAAATGGAATCACGCCGTCATCGCCACATTCAAGAAAAACTAAGTGCGCATTTTTTGCTTTGCACACCATTTGCCATGGGAGCAAATTTGAATGATGTTCCATTGCGCTTACAACAATTTCATCGCCCTCAGACACATTTTCTAGGGCATAGCTGTAGGAAATTAAATTTAGACTTTCCGTTGCATTGCGTGTAAAAATAATTTCGCGCGGGGAAGAGGCGTGAATAAAATTAGAAACAACAGTTCTTGCATTTTCATAAGCATCGGTAGCTTTTACGCTCAAACTGTAAAGTCCACGGAGCGGATTTGCGTTTGCCGTTTTATAAAAATTGTCAATCGAAGAAAGAACACTATACGGGCGTTGAGTTGTAGCCGCGTTATCAAAATAGATAAAATCTTTGTTTTCTGGATTTGAAATAAGCGGAAATTCTTTGCGAATTGCGTTTACATCCATTATATTGCTCCTTCCAAAACATTTTGAATTTTTTCTTGCAATTTGGAATCTGGGATAAAGCGGCAAACTGCCGAAATTTTTGCACGGACAACCATGCGTTTTGCCTCTTCTTCGCTAAAACCGCGATTTTTCATATAAAAAAGCACATCGCTTCCCAGTCGCCCGATTGAACAGCCGTGTCTACCTTCAACATTTTCTTCGCCACACAAAATGACGGGGAGACTTTTGTTTACACAATTTTCGCTTAAAACCAAAACATTTTCTTGTTCATCGCCTACAGACGAACTTGAACCATTTACAAAATCAATTGTTCCGCGCCAGGCTTTTTTTGCAGAATCCAAAATAACGCCTCCTGTAAAAAACGAACTTTTTGTTTGCTTTCCTATATGCCGAGAAATGTAATTTATGTCAAACTCAGAATCGCCTTTTGCAAGATACGCATAATGACCTGTAAAATTTGCATTAAAGCCCAAAAGCTCATTTTGGCTTCCCGAACAAACATTTTTTCCGCCAAGGTCTAATTGCACCAAAGAAAGTTTTGCATTTTCCGCTACCGAAGAAGCAATGCCAAGCGCAAAATTGGTTTTATTTTCTAAGCAATTTATCGTGCAAATTTTTAAAACGGAATAAGGCTCTAAAAAAAGTCGGAGCGTAACGGCAAGAGAAGAGTCGTTTTTTGCTGAAGAAAAATCTAAAATAAAACAACTTTCGCTTCCTGATTTTGCGCAAATTGAAATATCTAAAAGAGAACCTTCATCGCTAGGAGAAATGTTTAGCGTACATGAATTTTGAACGTGTGCATTTTCTTGAACGATAAAAAAATCGCGCTCTAAAGAAAGCTCGTCACAAATGTTTGTAAACTTTGCGTCAAATTCTTTTCCTAGCTGCGTTTGTATACTTTCAAACCCCTTACGCACTGGACGAACAAGACTGTATTCTAAAGCCGCGTCAAGCGGCGCAAAAGCGAGATTTGCTTTTTTAGAAAAACTCCCTTCAAATTTTCCATGATTTATGTGGAGATGATGCCAGGTGAGACTTGGAAACTGATTTACATCACATTCGATTTTTTTCATAAAGTTCCTTTCATTTCTAGCTGAATGAGATTGTTCATTTCTACTGCGTATTCGAGTGGCAATTCTTTGCTAACGGGATTTGCAAAACCACTTACAATCATTGCACGCGCATCATCTTCGCTCATGCCGCGGCTCATTAGGTAAAAAATTGCTTTGTTTGAAATACGCCCGATTTTTGCTTCATGTCCCACATCGCAATCGTCTGTTAAAATGTTCATTGCGGGAACGGTATCAGAGCGGCTTTCGTTATCGAGCATAAGACTTTCGCAATTTACGCTTGCCTTTGCCCCTTTTGCACTTTTGTTTACGATGATTGAAGAACGATACGTGTTTTTTCCGCCACTTTTGCTGATTGATTTGGTGTTTATAACGCTAGAGGTATTTTTCCCTGTGTGAATCATTTTTGCGCCTGTGTCCAAATCTTGCCCGTTTCCGCTAAAAGTTATGCCCGTAAACTCACACAAAGATT